>JAFZRK010000049.1 GCA_017619905.1 Bacillota bacterium | reverse complement strand
GCGCCCAAGGCCGAAGGCATTCCATACGACAAGGGGCAGAGGTAGGTACGCGCCATGCGCATGTACGACATCATAAAAAAGAAAAGAGACGGCGGCGCGCTCTCCGCGGAGGAGATAAAGTTCTTCGTGGAGGGCTACACCGCGGGAGACATTCCGGATTATCAGGCGGCGGCTCTGTGCATGGCCATATTCTACAAGGGCATGGACAACGACGAGACCACCGCTCTTACCCTTGCGATAAGGGATTCCGGGGATACCCTCAACATGGATTTCGGCGGGCTGCGCGTGGATAAGCACTCAACCGGCGGCGTGGGAGACAAGACCAGCATGGTGGTCGCTCCCATAGCCGCGAGTTGCGGAATAAAAGTGGCCAAGATCTCCGGCAGGGGACTGGGCCATACAGGCGGCACCGTGGACAAACTGGAAGCCATTGAGGGCTACCGCACGGACCTCTCCTCGGAGGAGTTCGCGGACGTGGTGCGCAAGGTAGGCGTCTCCATGATAGGTCAGAGCGGGGACTTCGCCCCGGCCGACAAGAAACTCTACGCCCTGAGGGACGTAACCGCCACTGTGGACAGCATGCCGCTGATAGTCTCAAGCATCATGGGCAAGAAGCTGGCCGCCAACGACGACTGCATAGTTCTGGACGTAAAGGTGGGCAGCGGATCCTTCATGAAGACTCAGAAGGACGCCGAGGAGCTGGCCAGGCGCATGGTCAGCGTTGGACACAACGCGGGCAAGAAAGTCCGTGCCCTGATCACCAACATGGACAGGCCGCTTGGCCTTGCCGTGGGCAACTCGCTGGAGGTCTGCGAGGCCATAGAAACGCTGAAGGGCGGCGGACCGGAGGACTTCCGGACGCTGTGCATAGAGCTTGCCGCACACATGCTCTGCCTTGCGGAAAAGGGCAGCGTGGACGAGTGCAGAAAGATGGCCGCGGAGGCCATAGAGTCCGGCCACGCATTGGACACCTTCGCCAAGATGGTGGAGCTGCAGGGCGGCGATCCCCGCTGGATCTACGAGCCGGAACGCTTCCCAAAGGCAAAACATTCCCTGGAAGTGCATGCTCCGGAAAAGGGCTACATCTTCCGCGTGGACACCGAGAAATACGGCGAAGTAAGTTTGCTTCTGGGCGCCGGACGCAGCACCAAGGAAGACGTGATAGACAACACCGCGGGCTTCGTTCTCGCAAAGAAGACAGGCGAGATGGCGCTCAAGGGCGACCTTATAGCAACGCTCTACACAACGGATAAGCCGGAGACGCTGGAGCCGGCCGCGGAGCTGATGCTCTCGGCAACGGGCTTCTGGAAAGAGGCGCCGGAGCAGATGCCGCTGATACTGGACGTCATAGAGTAACGGCTTGGCCAAAGGCTGCGCGGCAAACGACCGAAGCATCCCTGCAAGGAGACGCAAAATGGCAAAACTCTACTTCAAATACGGGGCCATGGGCTCCTCCAAGACCGCGCAGGCGCTGGTCACGAAGTACAACTACGAAGAGCGCAACATGAAGGTGCTTTTCCTTAAGCCTTCTACCGACACCCGCGACGGAGCGGACGTGGTAAGGTCGCGAATAGGTCTGGAATCCCGGGCCGTGGTGCTTACCCCGGACGCGGACGCGTACAAGCTCTACGCGGAGCACTACACGGACTGCAAGGCCGTCATCGTGGACGAGTGCCAGTTCCTAACACCGGAGCAGGTGGATCAGCTGGCCATGATAACCATAGACTTCGACGTGGCAGTGCTGTGCTTCGGCCTGCGCACGGACTTTCAGACCCACTTCTTCCCGGGGAGCCGCCGCTTGATGGAGATAGCGGAGTCCATCTCGGAGATAAAGTCCGTCTGTGACTGCGGATCCAAGGCCACAGTCAACGCCCGCATAGACGACAACGGCGACGTGGTCTTCGAGGGGGACCAGGTGGTGCTGGGCGGCAACAACAGGTATCACGCCATGTGCAGAAAGTGCTGGCTGGAAAAGAAAAAGGAACAGGAAGCGCGCAAAAATGGCAGGTAACATAGTAATCGGCATCTGCGGCGGAAGCGGCAGCGGAAAGAGCACTCTGGCCAGAAAGATAAAGGAGGAGTTCGGCGATCAGGCGTCCATAGTTTCCATGGATTCCTTCTACAAGTATCAGCCGAATACCACCTACGAAGAGCGCACCAAGACCGACTACGACCACCCGGACGCGTTCGACGCGGACATAATGATACAGTGCGTAAAGGATCTTAAGGCAGGGCAGGACACCAAGATTCCGGTCTACGACTTTACGATACACAACCGCAGCGACCAGCCCTGGGAGACAGTTAAGGCGACGCCGGTCATAATACTGGACGGCATACTGCTCTTTGCGTTCCCGGACCTGGTGGATCTGATGGACATCAAGGTGTTCGTGGACACGGACGCGGACGTAAGGATACTGCGGCGCATACACCGCGACGTAATAAGGCGCGGGCGCAGCGTGGAATCCGTAATAGATCAGTATCTTAACACCGTCAAGCCCATGCACGAGGCCTACGTGGAACCGTACAAGAAGCTGGCGGACGTCATCATCCCGGAAGGCGCTCACAACAGCGTCGCCAGGGAGATGGTGATAAGCATCATTAAGGAAAGATTAGGAGGCAGGCCATGAAAGAAGTATTAGTATTCGGAAAGACCCTTCCCGAGGCGTATCATAAGGCGCTGGCGGCGCTTTCCCGCGAGGGCGAGATAAGCGACTGCGCGGACTGGAACACCACTCAGAAAGAGCTTTCCATGACCTTCCAGGTTGCGGAGCCCCTGGGCGAGCCCATGATCAGCAAGCTGTTCATCGGCGGACCGGAGGAGCTGGAGCAGTACCGTCAGGAGATGCTGGACGGCATACTGGACTTCGAGGTGGCCGCAGGCAAGTGGGCCTACACCTACCACGAAAGGATGGTCGAACAGTTCCCGTTCATAGTCGAGGAGCTTAAGCGCAACCCCAGCAGCCGCCGCGCGGTCATTCTTGTGCGCGACTGGCGCAAGGACAGCGCTTCGGAGGATCCCGCCTGCCTGCAGCACATACAGTACTTCATCCGCAACGGCAAGCTGGACTGCATAATAACCTTCCGCAGCAACGACGCCTGCAAGGCCACCTACATGAACGCCTTCGCGCTGATAATGCTTCAGAAGCGCTTCGCGGACCAGCTGGGAGTGGAGATGGGCACCTACACTCACCGCGCCAACAGCTTCCACTGCTACGAGAAGGATTTCCCAATGCTGGACGGCTACTGCCGCCGCATAGAGACGGAGGACATAGACGACCTTACCTTCGACTACGAGGACGGCTGGAAGGACATGATGGAGGACGCGCAGCCGGAGATAGCGGCGCGCGTTGAGGAGCTTCGCGCAAGAGCGTAGCATCGCAGTTGTAACAAAGTATAAAACAAGGCTCCGCGTTTGACGCGGGGCCGTTTTTTTGCTGTTCTCCTGACTGCTCTGTCGAGATCGGTCCCGGATCTATTTGGCTGGTTCCGCGTCGTAGTACGCCTTGAGCATCCTCGCCACCTGATCCTCCGCGCCGGAGAGTATGACGCGGCACATTCCGCAGTCCCAGTCGAAGGTGAATTGCGTGTCCGAAGCGTCGTTCATAAGGTCGCAGAAGAACGCGGAGATACGCATGCCTTCCGCGCGCGCCGCAG
>JAFZRK010000048.1 GCA_017619905.1 Bacillota bacterium | reverse complement strand
TCCGTACGATTACATCGTCGGGCGCATGGGCCCCACGGTCGTGGGCGCCTACACCGGCATCGACTCCTGCGGAGATTATCTGGACGGCATCTGGTCCGACGAAGGCAAGGTGCAGTTCTCGCTCAACAGCCAGTCGCAGCTTACTCCGGAGGACCTGGAGATACTGCGCGACGCAGCAAGGGAGTTCGGCGGCAAGAGCGTCGCGGACGCCGGCAACCTCCTGTGGAAGGAGCTCCTGGGCACCTGGCCGCAGGACGTTCTGGAAGCTCGCCTTAAGGACCCGCCGCTGAACACCGGCAACTGGGCAAACTCCACCAACACCATAGATTTCAACAAGATAATAACCAAGGGCCTGCGCTACTTCATAGACGAGGCCCAGGGCCACATAACCGACTTCGTGGAGAACCAGGGCCAGAACGCCAACAAGTTCTGGTTCTGGAAGTCCGCCATTATCGTCTGCGAGGCCATAATAACCCTGTCCCACAGGTACGCCGCGCTGGCGCGCGGGATGGAGAAGGAAGAGACCGATCCCGCCAGAAAGAAGCAGCTCATAGAGATAGCCGAGGCCTGCGAGCACGTTCCGGAGTTCCCCGCAAGGAGCTTCCACGAGGCGCTCCAGTCCATGGCGATCACCGGCATCTCCAAGGGCATAGAGCACCCCATGCACAATCATCCGCAGTGGGGCAGAGGGGACCAGTACCTGTATCCGTTCTTCATAAGGGACATCAAGACCGGGACCATTACCGTGGATAAGGCAGTCAACATGCTGGCGGAGCTGATCGGCCGCTGGGGCACCACCATCTACGTGGACACCGGAACCCACAGAGAGACTCACCAGATAACCTTCGCGATCAACAGCATGAACCTGGGCGGCATTACCCCGGACGGAAAAGAAGGCAGCAACGAGCTGTCCTACGCCTTCCTGCACGCGGTGGGCCTGCTTAAGCAGTCCTCGCCCACGGTGGTCATCCGCTGGAACCACGACATCCCGCGCTGGCTGATGAAGAAGTCCATACAGACCAACCTCATCATGAACGGAGGCATCCCGCTCTTCGAGAACGAAGAGGGCATAATCCGCATGTTCGTGGAAGACGGCGTGCCGCTTACCGAAGCGCGCGACTGGATCGGACGCGGATGCGTATGGCCCGCGCTGCCTCAGCGCGCTGAGTACAAGTGCGGAGCGGCAGGTCTCAACAACGCCGCCATCCTGTACATGACGCTGCACAACGGCGTTGCGGTCACAGGCAAGAAGCTGGGTCTGGACACCGGCGACGTAAGGAAGTTCACGGACTTCGAGCAGCTGTTCGAAGCGTTTACAAAACAGCACCGCTTCGTGGTGCACCGCACCCTTTGGATGGCCAACATGGCCCGCGACACCCAGGATCAGTACCTGCGCATGCCCGTGCTCTCCACGCTGTCGCTGCAGCACTGCATGGACTACGGCCACGACGCCATGACGCCCACCACCTGCGCGGAGTACGGCATAACCGACCGCGCCGTTATAGACGCCACGGACTCGCTCTACGCCATCAAGAAGCTGGTCTTCGACGACAGGAAGCTCACCATGGACGAGCTGATGGACGCGCTGGACTCCAACTTCGAGGGGCCGCGCGGCGAAGAGATACTCAAGATGTGCCTGGACGTCCCCAAGTTCGGCAACGACGTGGACGAAGTTGACATGCTCGCGAGGCGCGTCTCCGAGATGTCCGCCAGCAGCATAACCAGCTACGACAACGGCGAAGGCAACATGCGCTTCAAGTCCCTGCGCGAAGGCCTGTCCTGGCACTACGCGGCAGGCAAGGGCGTGGGCGCCATGCCCAACGGCCACAAGGCGTTCGAGCCCCTGTACGACGGCTCCGCGTCGCCCATGCACGGCATGGACAAGAACGGCCCCACTGCGGTGCTGCGCTCCGTGCTTAAGGCCAACTTCGGCGACCACTCCTACGTCCAGGTGCTCAATCAGAAGTTTCCCAAGTCCATGTTCAAGACGGACGCGGACATTGAGAAACTGGTGGACCTCACCAATTCATTCCTGGGCGCCGGCGGCACCCACATCCAGTACAATCTGGTGGACAACAAGGAACTGCAGGCGGCCAGGGAAAAGCCCGAGGAACACAAGGATCTGCTGGTAAGGGTCGGCGGCTTCTCCGCGTACTACGTGCAGCTGTCGCCGCAGATCCAGGAGGACATATACCTGCGCAGCGAGCAGCATCTGTAACGGATGCGGAGCGGCAGACTTCACATTCGGCGATCGGAGGACGATATGGCAGACTTAAAACTTACAGACAGACTTATAGACTTCGCGCTCAACTTTAAGACGGAGGACATCCCCGCGTACGTTCTGGAAAACCAGAAGAAGGTGCTGATGGATTCGCTGGGCGTAATGACAGCGGCTACCACGCTGGAGCCGGCAACAAGGCCGTTCACTGAATACGCACTGGAATGCGCAGGCACGTCGACAGTAATAGGCACCGGCAGACGCAGCACTCCGGTCCTTGCTGCCATGGCCAACGGGGCCCTGATCCACGCGCTGGATTACGAGGACGGCCACGATATCTCTCACGCGCACCCGAACACCGCCACCATCCCCGCGGTACTGGCTTTCGCGGAATCGGAAGGCGGAAGCGGCAGGGAGGTGCTGGCTGCCATGGTAATAGGCAGCGAGCTCTCCGTGCGTCTTAAGATGTGCCTTACAGGCAACGACCTCAGGGACTGCGGCTGGTACTCCCCGCCCATGTTCGCGGCATACGGCGCGGTGCTTGGAGTCTCCCGCCTTCTGGGCTTTACCCACGATCAGGCGCGCGACGCGCTCTCCATCTGCATGACTCAGATCTCCCTGCCGGGCATGAGCGCCCGCTCCAAGGAATCCGTGCTTCGCGGCATCAGAGAGGCCCTTTCCGCCAAGGCGGCTGCTTTCGGCGCGGAGATGGCAAGGCGCGGCGTCAAGGCCCGCATGGACGAGCCCTTCGAGGGAGAGTTCGGTCTGTTCATGTCCTGCTTCCGCAACATGTACGACGAGGACGTGCTGTTCGACGGTCTGGGCGAGCGCTGGGAGTGCACGGGTCTGCGCTTCAAGGCCTGGCCCTGCTGCGGAACTTCCCACGGCACAGTGGACGCGCTCATAGAGCTCATAAAGCAGAACGATATAAAGCCGGAAGAGGTAAAGGAAGTGCATCTGCACGTCAACAAGCCCCACATGAACCTGCTTGAGCCCCGCGACGTAAAGTATCACCCGGGTTCGCTGGCTGCGGCCAAGTTCAGTCTGCCGTTCACCGTGGCGCTGGTGCTTAAGAACGGCAACGTGACGCTGGACCTCTACAAGGAGGAGATCCTTAAGGACGAGGAACTTCTGCGCCTGTCCGACTGCGTCACCTACGAGATGCGCCCTGCAGACACCAAACTGCCGGAGCACGCCATCCCGGACGACTACGTCATCGTGGAAGTAAAGACGGACAGGGGAACGTTCTCCAGAGAGACGGTAATATCCTCCGGAAGCCCCTACAAACCGCTCACGGATGAACAGGTGAAGAACAAGTTCTTCGACTGCTGCTCGTTCGGAATAAACCGTTTCGACGCGCAGAAAGTATACGACGAGATACGCGCTCTGGACGAAAGACCGGGCGTTTCCGGGCTCTTCGCGTTGCTGAATGCGTAACAGTCGTCGATTTTAGTGGTCTTTTGTTAATTGAACAGTTATAATAAATAATACATCTTGTTAAAGTACTAAAGGAGCAAGAAGCTATGAGTGAAAGATCTATATCCCAGCAGGTAGTGGATTACGCCATGAGCGTCAAGTTCTCCGACTTTCCTGCAAGCACCGTCGAAAAGCAGGCGCACAGCGTAAACGACCTTCTGGCGTGCATGCTGGCAGCCACTTCGCTGGACGACACGGCGGCTAAGGTGGCGGAATACGCTTCGCGCGAGACCGGACCCTGCACCATACTCTACAACGGAGCAAAGACCTCTCCGGAGATGGCCGCCCTTGCCAACGGCGTACTGTCGCACGCAATAGATTTCGACGACAGCCACGACGCCATAGTGCACCCCAACGGAATAATCTTCCCGGCGGCTCTGGCCATAGCCCAGTATCTGGGCGACGTTACCGGTGAGGAGTTCATAACCGCCATGGTGATCGGCTCCGACCTTTCCTGCAGGTTCGCGATGGCTCTTACCTGCGACCTTCAGCAGTTCGGCTGGAACAGCCCGTCTCTGGTGGCAGGCCTCGGCGCCGTCTACGGAGCGGCGCGGCTGATGCGGCTTGACGAAGGTCAGATGAAAGACGCTGTAGCGATGTTCATGACGCAGTTCACCTGCAGCGGCGAGTCCATGAGCAGCAAGGGTTCCGTCATCCGCACCATGCGCGACGGCTTCGCGGCTCAGGCAGTCGTACAGTCCGTAATGATGGCCAAGATAGGCATGCATACCCGTTTCGATACGCCTATCGAGGGCAAGATGGGCTTCTACACCATGTACGCCCACGGCAACTGCGATCTTTCCAGGATCACCAACCGCCTTGGAGAATTCTTCGAGATAGAGAACATAACCTACAAGCCCTGGCCCAGCTGCAAGACCACCCATACTCCCATCCAGGCGCTCACGGATATCATCCGCAGCGAAAAGCTTACTGCGGACGACATCAAGGAAGTGCACCTTAAGATGCACACCGCGGCAGCCATGGCTCTGGATCCCTTCGAGGCCAAGCTGGAGCCGCAGAGCGTGGCAATGGCAAAGGTCAGCATGCCCTTCGTTCTTGGCACCATAATGAAGTACGGAAACGTCAATCTGGAGAGCTTCACGGATGAGCGTCTTGCGGACCCGTCCATAAAGGAACAGGGCAAGAAGATAACTTACGAATACGATCCCGAATGGCAGAAGGATAAAATGCACCACGTGGACATGACCGTAAAGACCACGAAGGGCGACTTCTTCCGCCATCTGGAGACTTCCATGGGCGGCACGGGCTATCCTCTCACACCCGAGCAGGTAAAGGACAAGTTCTCCTCCTGCCTCAAATTCTACAGGATGCTCAGGGACGACGCCCAGATAGAAAAGCTGTACGAGGCCAGCATGAACGTCGCCTCGCTCAAGAACGTCGGTGAACTTATAGGTTTATTATAAATAATAAGGAGGTACTTTATGTCACCGGTAGCATTACTTATCGTAGTACTTGTCTGCATAGCCATAAGCGTTATCGTAGGCAACAAGCTGAACATCAACATAGGTGTTCTGGCCATGGCGTTCGCCTATATCATAGGCACGTTCATCATGGGAACGTCCACCAAGGACCTCATTTCCTACTGGCCCACCAGCACGATGTTCACAGTACTTGCGCTGCTCTTGTTCTTCGGTTACGTCAACGAGACCGGAGCTTCCGAGAAGCTGGCAATGAAGCTTCTTTACAAGACCCGCAATCATCCGGCATTCATGCCATTTACGATCCTCATCATCGCGGCCATTCTGGGCCTGATGGGATCCAACCCGTTCGCGACCGCGGCGATCTGCTGCCCGATCGTGTTCAGCATCTGCAGCCGCACCAACAAGAACCCGCTCCTGGGCTTCGCGATGTTCACCTGCGGTACCAACATGTTCTGCTATGTACCCTGGGCTTCCGCCTACGCGGTACAGAAGAACAAGATCCTGGAAGGCGCGCTCGCTGATAACGCTGACAAGTACATGGTCGGCGTCACCTTCGGCTACATGGTGTTCTTCTTCCTGACCGCTGTTCTTATGTACATCTGGCTGAAGGGACCCAAGTACATGACCGTGGAAGACGAGATCAAGCCGGTTGAGCCGCTCGACGGAAAGCAGAAGCTGGCTGTAGCGCTCGTCATCATCTTCGTCATCGTAGTAGTTCTGCCGACAGCGCTTTCCACCATCACCGGCAACCCGGCGATCAAGGCGTTCAACAAGAAGCTGGACGTAGGTCTCGTAGCCGCCGTATTCGCAGCTATCGCCGCGCTCCTCAAGCTGGCTGACACCAAGAAGGTAATAACCAAGCAGGTGCCCTGGACCACGATCGTCATGATCTGCGGAGTATCCATGCTGATCACCGTAGCTTCCAAGGGCGGAGCCATCGACATCGTAGGCGAGTGGATCGGAAGCTCCATCCCCAAGGCGCTCATCTGCCCGATACTCTTCGTTATCGGCGGTATCCTGTCCATGTTCGTATCCACCAACAACGTTGCCATTCCGACGCTGTTCACTCTGGTGCCGTCGATATTCGCGGCTTCCAACATCAGCCCGGTAATACTTTACATGGCTATCGCGGTAGGCTGCAGCTCCACCGGATGCTTCCCGTTCTCCGGAAGCGGCTCCTTCGCACTTGCTATGTGCCCGGATGAGAAGCTCACCAAGCCTCTGTTCAACGGCCAGATGAAGATGGCTGCGTTCCAGCTGATCATAGGAATAATCCTCTCCTTCGTGCTGTCGCTGGTCATCTAAGTGGTTTGAGTTACGGTTCCCGAAAGTTCCGTAAAGGATATTCGGGACGTTGCTTAACAGCTGAAAAACAACATGCCGAACAGGAGACTCGACCGTCGGGTCTCCTGTTTTTGTGCCTTGGAGTGTTCCTTCGTTCGCATGTTGCTGAACGGCGCGGGTAAGCGCGGTGCTGCGTGTATTTGTTCTTGACGCACAAGAATGATTGGGATAAAATTGTTCCATTAAACAAAGGTCATACTATCTTCAAATATACAGAGGAGAATAAACATGCTTAAAAACGATTACACGAAGAGAGTCTACGCGCAGGTAGAAAAGCGCAATCCGGGCGAGCCGGAGTTCCTTCAGGCAGTCTACGAGGTCCTGGAGTCCCTGGAGCCCGTCATCGAGGCCAACCCCAAGTACGAGGCAGCCGGAATCCTCGAGCGCCTGGTAGAGCCGGAGCGCCAGATCATCTTCCGCGTGCCCTGGGTAGACGATAAGGGTCAGGTCCAGGTCAACCGCGGATACCGCATCCAGTTCAATTCGGCCATCGGCCCCTACAAGGGAGGACTGCGTCTGCACCCGTCCGTAAACATCTCCATCATCAAGTTCCTGGGATTCGAGCAGATCTTCAAGAACAGTCTTACC
>JAFZRK010000047.1 GCA_017619905.1 Bacillota bacterium | reverse complement strand
CCCTTGGACGTTCCGTAGCGGGTCTTGTATTCCTCGGCGTCGTAGCCGTTGCTCTCCTCCAGCCCTATGCCGGTGATGCCCAGGTAAGCTCTCTTGAACTCGCCGGTCTGCTTGATCTGTTCGATTATGGGCTTGGCGGAGTTGATGGGGATGGCGAAGCCCATTCCCTCGCCGCTGGTGGCCTTGGCGGAGGTGATGCCTATCACCTGGCCCTTGCTGTTGAGGAGCGGGCCGCCGGAGTTGCCGGAGTTGATGGTGGCGTCGGTCTGGAGCAGCCCTTCCATGGTGGTGGTGCTGTAGCCGCTGCCGGAGGACACTTCTATGGTCCTCTCAAGACCGGAGATTATGCCCTGGCTCATGGAGAACTTGAACTGGAGCCCCAGCGGGTTGCCTATGGCCGCCGCGTAGGAACCGACCTTTACGGTGTCGGAGTCGCCCAGCTCAGCCGCTGTCAGGCCCGTGGCCTCGATCTTGACTATCGCCAGATCCAGGGTGGAGTCGTTCCAGAGGACCTTGCCCGTAAGCTCTCTGCCGTCGTACAGATATATGGTAACTGATCTGTAGTTGCCGTCATTTATGACGTGGGAGTTGGTCAGGATGTAGCCCGCCTCGTCCACGATGAAGCCCGTGCCCTGCGCGGTAGCGACCGACTGACCGCCGCCTCCTCCGAAGAAGTAGGAGTAGCCGCCTCCGACCGTTACTTCGTACGTGGTCTCTATGCCGACCACGGACGGGAGCACCTTATCCGCTATGGCTTCGCCGATGTCCGGGTCTACGCTCTGCACCACAACGGTGGTGTTCTGCTGCGCCGCGGGCTTGACGTTCGCCTCGTTGATGCCGTCTTCCGCGGGGACCGTGGTGTCGCTCTGCGTTCCGACCACAGAGGTCTGCAGCTTGTCCGCGCTGATGTGCGACGCTAAAAGCCCGCCCGAAAAGCCGCAGCCAAGCGCCAGCACCGCTACGAGCACAAGTATGAGTATTCTTCTTCCGTTTCCGCCGTTCTCTTCCATTTTCTGTCTCTTTCCGCCTCCGGTGTACTGCAGTGCGGCGGATCCGCATCCGTACCGGGCGTTCCGGAAAAGAACGGGCCCCGTCTCAGAGGATGTACAGCGGGCTGCGTTCCGTTCTGGACAGGACCTCTATCCGAAGCCGGTCCGACGGCGCAAACCCTTCCGCCGCAAGGATATTGCTCATCGTTGCCAGCGCCATCTGCGGGAAATTGTTTTCCTTGCTTAGGTGCGCCAGCAGCACAAGTCTGCTTTTTTCCGCGCCTTCCTGCTGCTCTGTCCTGAGCAGTTCCAGCACGGCGTTCGCAGCAGCTTCGTTGGAGAGGTGGCCGTAGTCGCTGAGTATCCTCTGTTTAAGGAACCAGGGATAGCGGCCCATCTTCAGGACGCTTACGTCGTGGTTGGACTCCAGCACCAGCACGTCGCTGCCCCGCATGCTGTCGAAGGCCTGCCAGGTGACTGTGCCCGTGTCCGTTACGATGACGATCTTCCTGCTGTTCGCCGAGAAGCTGAAGCCCGAGGGCTCCGCAGCGTCGTGCGACGTGGGGAACGTGCCTACGTCTATGCTGCCTATCCGGAACTTGTCTCCGGGGCAGAACACTCGCGCGTCCGCAAGATCTCCGGCGAAAGGTATGCCCTTAAGGGTGCCCCGTGTGGCGTAGACCGCCGCGCCGGACGCCCCGCAGACCGCTTTCAGACCTTTTATGTGGTCCGTGTGCTCGTGAGTTACCAGCACCGCGTCCACGTCCGCAAGCGAAAGCCCCAGATCCGCAAGATCCGAAGCTGTCTGCTTAGCGCTTATTCCCGCGTCCACGAGCAGCGCGGTGTCTTCGTTTCTTATAAGGAAGCTGTTTCCGCTGCTGCCGCTCGCGAGCGAGCTGATCGCCAAATTCATCTGCTGCACGTTAATTATCCCTTTTGGTTGTGAAGAATACGTGTGTTATTTATCAACACTCGGTATAAATTATCCCGATTTTACGGTGAAATTGCAAGTAGGAATGTGAATGCCGCCTCCGGCGTCCGCGTGCGAAATGCCGGTGGGAATGTGGGGCCGGGGCGCGCTGGTTCGGGGGAGGTCCTCTGTTCCACGCTTATTTCTTGCGCCGCGCTTTGCGTTTAAGGTATAATTAAGTGTTATGAAGACCGTGAACATCTACACAGACGGCGCGTGCGCTGGAAATCAGGAAAGAGACAACGTCGGCGGCTGGGGCTGCGTGCTGGAGTATAACGGCCGCGAAAAGGAGCTGAACGGCGGCGAGGTCAACACCACCAACAACCGCATGGAGCTTACCGCGCTCATAGAGGCGCTGTCCGCTCTCAGGGAGCGGGGGCTCCGGCTGCGCATCTTCTCTGACAGCTCGTATCTGGTCAACTGCTTCCGCGGCGGGTGGTACCTGTCCTGGCAGAAGAACGGCTGGCGGAACTCTAAGAAACAGCCGGTGGAGAACCGCGAGCTCTGGGAGAAACTGCTGGGGCTTCTGGACGGCAACAAGGCGGAATTCTACCTGGTAAAAGGTCACCAGAAACTGCGCGAAGGCGGCATGGACGCTAACTTGATCGCTTATCGGCGATTTACGGATAACAACGGGCCCGGGTTCTCCTACGAGGAGTTCGAGCGGGTGGTGGAATACAACATCCGCTGCGACCGGCTGGCCAACGTCTTCATAAACGAACAGCGGGACGTGCCATGGGATTGATAAAGCTTGTAAAGCTGGGCGTGTTCTCCGCGCTGCTGGACTTTTCCGAGCCGGCAAGGAGCGCTGCTTTGTGGGCGGCGTTTCTCGCGGGGATCGCGGCGCAGATCGTCCTGAACCGCAAGGCAAGGAAACCGGAAGGCCGCTTTGTGCTTGTGGTGATAGTGGTGGTCCTGATACTGATCTGCGAGTTTACGCAATACGGGAAGCTGCTGCCGGAGCACCCTGCGGTGCTGTTCGCATACGGGCTGCTGGTGTGCATGCTGGTGGGCCTGGCGATCCCGGCCATTGCGCTTTGGATAAAGAATAAGAGGAAATGATGGGCGACCGGCACGAACGCACTAAAATGTTAATAGGCGATGAAGCATTGCAAACTCTGAGGAATTCGCGTGTTGTAGTGTTCGGTGTGGGCGGGGTCGGCGGCTATGCGGCGGAGGCCCTGGCCAGGAGCGGCGTCGGCGCCATAGATCTTATAGACGCGGACGACATAACGGAGTCCAACCTGAACCGCCAGATAGTTGCACTGGAAAGCACGCTTGGAAAGGGCAAGGCGGAGACTGCGGCGGCTCGCATCGCGGACATAGATCCCTCGGTAAAAGTAACGTTGTACCGTGTCTTCTACCTGCCGGAGTCCCGCGGGGACATAGACTTCGCGAAGTTCGATTACGTGGTGGATGCTGTGGACACGGTGACGGCCAAACTGGACATCATAGAGCAGGCGGCGCTGCACGGCGTCCCGGTGATATCCGCCATGGGCTGCGGCAACCGGCTGGACCCGTCCAAACTGCAGATCTGCGACATAAGCAAGACGTTCAACGACCCGCTGGCCAAAGTGATGAGGCGAAAGCTCAAGGACCTCGGGATCAAAAAGCTGGACGTGGTGTTCTCCACGGAGCTGCCGTACAAGCGCCAGGACGCGGAGGGCCCTGCCGCGGAAGACATCGCTGCAGCGCCCGGCAGAAAAGATACTCCCGCTTCCATGATATTCGTCCCGGCCTGCGCCGGCCTTATGATGGCCGGCCATGTCTGCAGAAAACTCGCCGGAATCTGACCTCAGCAAACAGATGCGCCGGAATCCGTACACAAAATGGTAAAATTAACGCCCCGCAGCGACCGCGTGGCGTTTTTATTCATTTTATAATGTCTGGACCCGACCGCCTAACGGTACTACAGATCCCCCAGAAGCTCCACGAGCCGGTCGAGCTCGTCCTTGGAGTAGTACTCGATCTCCAGTTTTCCCTGCTTTTCGGTCCCGTTGATGCGGACCTTGGCCCCGAGGTGCTCCGTGAGCGCCTGTTCCACGGCTCGCACGTCCGCGCTCTTGGTCTTGCCTTTGCCGGCTTTTCTGCGTCCGCGCGTCTTTGTCCCGGTGTAACTCTCGATCTGCCTTACCGACCAGCCCTCTTTTACCGCTTTGACAGCCGCCTCAAGCTGAAGCGCTTCCGTCGCCAGGCCGGCGATGGCTCTTGCGTGGCCCGCGGAAAGCTCCCTGGACGACACCATGCTGCGGATGTCAGTCGGAAGCTTTGCGATGCGCAGCGCGTTGGTGACGTAGGATCTGGATTTTCCGATGACTTTTGCCGCTTCTTCCTGCGTAAGCCCGTAATTGTTGATGATCTCTATTATTCCGTCGCCCTCTTCTATGGGGTCCAGATCCTCGCGCTGCATGTTCTCGATCAGCGCGTAGAAGGCGTTCTGTCTTTCGGTCAGTTCGCGGACGATGGCCGGTATGCTCTTAAGGCCTGCCAGCCGAGCGGCCCTCCATCTGCGCTCACCTGCAACGAGTTCGTATCCCTTGACCGCCGGACGGAGCAGCACGGGCTGTATCATGCCGTGTTCCTTTATGGAGTCCGCCAGTTCCTGAAGCGCTTCCGGGTCAAAGTTCTTTCTGGGCTGCGACGCGTTGGGCTTTATGTCGTTGAGGCCGATGTAGACAACGGTCTCCGCGGGCTCCCCGCCCTTGGAAGCGCGGGTTGCCGCACGCTTTTCGCCGTTGATTTTATTGGCTTCATCGTTAATTGGCGATTTAACGGGCTCCAGTACTGACGCCGGTTCGGTAAGAGGGGATTCGGCGAAGAGATACTCCAGACCTCGTCCCAATCCGCCCCGCTTTTTATCTGCCATGTTCTTCCTCCGTTCTCAGGAATTCGTCGGCAAAGGCCATGTAGGCCCTTGCTCCCTTGGACTTGGGGTCGTAACTCGTGATGGGCATTCCGTATCCGGGGGCCTCCGCGAGTCTTACGTTTCTGGGAATAACGGTAGAGTACATCTTGTTTCCGAAGAAGCGCTTAACTTCGTCCGCTACCTGGATTGACAAGTTGGCTCTTCCGTCGAACATCGACAGAATTACGCCCTGGATGCCAAGCTTGGGATTGAAGCTTCTTCTTACAAGATCTATGGTGCTGACGAGCTGGCTGACGCCTTCCAGCGCATAGAATTCGCACTGTATTGGGATAAGCACGGAATCTACTGCCGTAAGCGCGTTTATGGTGAGCAAGCTGAGACTCGGCGGGCAGTCCACGAATATGTAGTCGTAACCATCGCGGACTATGTCCAGAGCCCTTTTGAGCCGTTTTTCTCTTCCTTCAAGTTGGACAAGCTCTATCTCCGCGCCGGAAAGATCGACGCTGGCGGGGATAATGTCCATGTTCTTGACTTTTGTATTGTAAATTGTGGTGTACGGATCTATTCCGTCCACAACGAGAAGGTCGTAGCTTGTCGCTTCCAGAGACCTCTTGGAAATTCCCAGGCCGCTGGTGGTGTTACCCTGCGGGTCTATGTCCAGGACCAGGACTTTCTTCCCTTTAAGAGCAAGGCATGCTGCGAGATTGATGTTCGTCGTGGTCTTGCCCACGCCGCCCTTCTGATTAAAAATAGCGATTGCTTTTCCCATTGTCTCTCCCTTTTATGATGTTTCTTATGTGCTTTTATTATAACACTTTTAGTGTTTATCTTCTATTGCTTTATTGGGTAAAACGGTACAATTATTTGTACAACGTTTCACGTGAAACATTTGCAGACAAGCGGAACAAGCCCAATCTGCGGAGATCGACCCCGACGGCTCAGAAGAGCACCATCCGCAAGCCGGCTCGGGATGTTTCACGTGAAACATCCGCCCGTTCAGCCGCCAAATAACAATATATAGTATAAGAATATCTCGGCAAATACAAAATGACGCGTTTCCGCGTCATTTTCATTATCACTATCCGTGATGCGCCCGGCTTTTGCGGCAGTTGTTACGGCCTACTTCAGCGGCTGTTTGGACGGAAGCCCCGCTTTTCTGGGATACTTTCCGGGGCAGGGGCCGATCTTCCTGATCACCACGAAAATATGGCCGCTCTCCTCCGGACCAGCCGGAACTATCCTCTGTTCCCCTCCGCCGAGCAGCTTTACGGCTTTCCCGGCCTCCGCTATCTCTTCGGCGGCGGAAGCGGTCTTGTATGCCACGAAATACCCGCCGACCTTTACGAACGGGAGGCAGTACTCAGAGAGCGTGCTCATGTTCGCAACGGCTCGGGAGACCACGATATCGAAGCTTTCGCGGTATGCGGGCCATTTCGCGAGGTCCTCGGCGCGCATGTTCAGAACGTCGACGTTCTCCAGCCCCAGCTCGTCGGCCGCGGAAGCGACAACTTTAAGCTTCTTGGCGACACTGTCGAGCAGGAAGAACTCCTTGTCCGGGCAGGCAACGGCCAGCGGAAGCCCGGGGAAGCCGCCGCCGGTCCCCAGATCCAGGATCCTCTTCGCGTCCGCAAACTCCGGAAGCTTCAGGATCTCCAGGGAATCCTCCACGTTCTTCTCCATGAACTCCGCGCGGTCCCGGATGGCGGTGACGTTTATTTTCTCGTTCCACTCCAGGATCACGTCCGCGAGCTTTTCCAGTTTTTCTTGATATTCGTATTCCATCTGTCTGTTTCTTCAGAAAAGGCGGTTTTCGTTGCGCCTGCAACAGAAATGGCCTCGTTTTGCATATTTATGTTGCAGCAGCAACGGATATTCACGCTGTTTCAACCAGTTATTCTTATAAGCTGTCTTCAGTAATTTCCGCAGTTGCCGCCTAGCTCTGCTTCCTTCTCCGCCTCTCCAGCTGCACCAGAAGCACGTTAATGTCCGCCGGCGACACTCCGGAGATTCTGGACGCCTGGCCCACGGACACCGGCCTTATGTCCGAAAGTTTCTCGCGGGCCTCGTTGCGCAGACCCTCCATGGACATGTAATCGATGTCCTCCGGAATCGTCTGCCCCTCCAGCTTCTTGAACTTTTCGATCTGCGCCAGCTGCTTTTCTATGTAGCCGCGGTATTTAAGCCCAACTTCCACCTTTGTCCGCACGTGGTAGGACAGCTGCGGCCTCTCCGGATCCACGGCAGCGAGCGCGTCGTACGTTATCTCCGGACGCCTCAGAAGCTCGGACAAGCTTATACGGTTGTCCACCGGAGTTCCGCCCAGCGACTCTATCAGCGGATTCACCTCGGACGGCGAGACCGTTGAAATTTCAAGGCGCTGGACCTCTTCCTCCATGGCTTTCCTGTCCGCCAGGAACCTCTCCCAGCGCTCGTCGGACACCAGCCCGACCGCACGGCCCTTCTCCGTCAGGCGCAGATCCGCGTTGTCCTGCCTAAGCACCAGACGGTACTCGGCGCGGGAAGTCATCATTCTATATGGCTCGTTGGTGCCCTTGGTAACAAGGTCGTCGATAAGCACGCCTATGTACGCCTCCGAGCGATCCAGGACGAACGGTTCCCTGCCGTCTAGATACAGCGCCGCGTTTATTCCGGCGATCAGGCCCTGAGCCGCGGCCTCTTCGTAACCGGAAGACCCATTGAATTGCCCCGCGCAGAAGAATCCGGGGTGCTGTTTATGCTCCAGAGACAGCTTTAAGTCCATTGGATCTATACAATCGTACTCTATAGCGTACGCCGCGCGCATCAGACGTATGTTTCCCAGTCCCGGGATGGTCTTGTAGAACTCCTGCTGCACGTCCTCCGGCAGAGAAGTACTCATGCCCTGCAGGTACATCTCCTGCGTGGACAGTCCCTCCGGCTCCACGAACAGCTGATGACGCTCCTTGTCCGGGAAACGGTCCAGCTTGGACTCGATCGACGGACAGTATCTGGGGCCGACGCCCTCTATCTGGCCGCCGAACAGCGCCGAACGTCCGAAATTAGCGCGGATTATCCTGTGAGTTTCCTCATTCGTATACGTGAGCCAGCATTTTGCCTGCTCTTTGTCTATGTTGTCGTTCATGAAAGAGAACGGCACCGGGTGCGGATCGCCCTCCTGGACCTGCATCTTGCTGAAATCCAGCGAACTTGCCAGGCATCTCGCAGGCGTGCCGGTCTTGAAGCGGCGCATCCTAAAGCCCTTATTTTTCAACGCTTCTGCCAGTATGGTCGACGGCGCTAGGCCGTTTGGACCACTCTCCACGACGCTCTCGCCGATGAAGATCTTGCCTCCCAGGAACGTGCCGGTGGCGATTACCGCGGCGCGGCACTCGTAGTACGCTCCGGTCCTAAGCAGGACCCCGCGGACGCTGCCGTCTTCGGCAAGATCGATGTCCACGGCCTCGCCCTGCTTCAGAAGAAGGTGCTCCTGGCTCTCCAGAACCTTCTTCATCTCCTCGTGATACCTGCGCTTGTCCGCCTGAGCCCTCAGCGAATGCACCGCCGGGCCCTTGGAAACGTTCAGCATGCGGGACTGGATGAAGGTCTTGTCGATGTTCAGGCCCATCTCGCCGCCCAGCGCGTCGATCTCGCGGACCAGATGACCCTTGCCCGTGCCTCCGACCGCCGGATTGCAGAACATGTTGGCCACCGCTTCCAGGTTTATGGAGAGCAGCAGCGTTTCCTTGCCCATTCGCGCGCACGCCAAAGCGGCCTCGCAGCCGGCATGGCCTGCGCCAATAACTACCACGTCATATTTTCCGAGCGTGTACTTTTCCATTTATATGCATTTCGCGGCGCTGTCTTTCAGCGCAGCATCCCGGCCGTTGCTATGCCGGCCTACTTGCCCAGACAGAACCGCCTGAAAACTTCCTCTATAACTTCGCCGGACGCAGTCTCGCCGGTTATCTCCCCCAGCGCGTCGAACGCGGCCCGCACGTTTACTTCTATGAAATCCCTGGCCTCCGCTGCCCCGGTCATGCGTCCGGCCCACGAAAGCTCCTCTATTGCCTTGTCTATCAGCGCGATGTGACGCACATTGGTCACCAGCACGTCCTCCTCGCGGCGCACTCTGCCGCCGGTGACGTACTCTTCGATACTGTTTTCCAGTTGCAAAAGGCCTTCGCCGGTCTTCGCCGAAAGCTTTACGATTCGGGCTCCGGGCAGGATCCTGCGGACTTCGTCTTCCAGCGACCCGTCCGCTGCCCGTCTGACTACGCCGTCTGCCGCGATCACAACGTCCGCCGCAGGCAGGTCGTCCTTATTCAATATAACAATGGCGGGACGGTCCTTGGCCATCTCCATGAGCTCCAGGTCCTCCGCCGAGATCCCCTCGCTGCTGTCCAGCACCAGAAGCAGCAGCTCGGCCCGGTTGAACGCGTCCTTGCTGCGCTCTATGCCAATGCTCTCCACCTTGTCCGCGGAGCTGCGTATCCCCGCCGTATCCACGAACCTGATTGTGATCCCGCGCAGCGATATCTGCTCCTCTATGGTGTCCCTGGTGGTGCCCGGAACGTCCGTAACGATGCTGCGGTCCTCTCGCAGAAGCACGTTCATCAAAGAAGACTTTCCGACGTTCGGCTTGCCCACGATGGCGGCCAGAAGCCCCTCTCTGAGTATGCGTCCCTCCGCCGAACTCTCTTTTAGCTTTATAAGTTCATCGTTTATAAGCGATATGCGATTTCCTAAACGGCCGTACGTCAGTTCCTCTATGTCTTCGTCCGGGTAATCCATGTTTACGGCAAGCTCCGTAAGCAGGTCCAGAAGCTCCGCGCGCACCGCCCTTATCTTCTGCGACAGCATTCCTTCCAGCTGCCCCACCGCGCAGTCGAAGCTCCGCGCGCTCCTCGCCTTTATCAGGTCGATGACGGCCTCCGCCTGAGCCAGATCCATGCGTCCGTTAAGGAACGCCCGCTTTGTGAACTCGCCCGGCTCCGCCGGCTGCGCGCCGTTCTCCAGCATCAGCGCCAGTATCTTCTTATACGAAATGACGCTGCCGTGGCACTGCACTTCCGCAACGTCCTCGCCGGTGTAGCTCTGAGGCCCCGGCATGTAGACCGCCAGGCATTCGTCCACGACGCTGCCGTCTTTCGGATCCACGATGCGTCCGTAATACATGTGCCTGGGCTGCGGGACCCACGTCCCGGCGTCCTCGGCTGAATCAACGCTATTCTGCAACTGATCAACAGTCGCGTTTGCCCCGTCAAGTCCGTTTTCGCCGGTCTGCTTCAGCCCGCTTCCGTTCGGAACGAACACTTTCCGCAGCACGCCAAGCGCGTCCGGACCGCTCATCCGGACTATGCCTATCCCGGCTTCCCCGTATGCAGTTGATATCGCAGCTATCGTCGTCTCGCTCATTTTTCGGCTGTTTTTCGTTAACGGGCAGTTTGCTCTTCTTGTTTTCTTTATTCTGTTCGGACGGGTCTGCAGATGCGCTCGAAGCGCTCCGGAGCGGCAGCAGAGACTATCCGTCAGGGCTTTTCCGTGAGGCCGTTAGGTACGAGCCGAACGGATAAAAGCCCCGGAAACGGCTCTGCGTGAAGCTGCGCAGTGCGCTGAGAGAACATCTGCAGACCCGGCCCCAGACAGATCCATAAAACAAGGCGGAGCATCTGCCCCGCCTTTAACGTTTATTTCTTTGCGGGCTCTATTATCACCCTTCTGTGCGGCTCGCTGCCTTCGCTCCTGGTCACCACCGCGGGGACCGTCTGCAGAGTGGTGTGAATCACCTTTCTCTCGTAGGGGTTCATCGGCTCCAGCCGTACGCTGCGGCCCGTCTTTACCGACTTCTCCGCAAGCTTGTAGGCCAGCGTCTCCAGCGTTGCCTCGCGCTTTGCCCTGTAGCCCTCGGCGTCCACGACCACGCGGATGTACTCGTCTTCGCCCTTGTTGACCACCAAGCTGGTAAGATACTGAATGGAGTCCAGCGTCTGACCGCGCTTTCCTATTATCGTACCGGTGTCGGCGCCCTCTATGTCAGCGTACACGCTGTCCGCGTTTACAGCCACCTTTACGGCTCCCTCAAGACCCATCTCCTTTATGAGGTCCTCCAGGAACTTCTTCGCAGGATGGTCCGGCGCGTCCACAAGGTCCGCCGGCTTGGCGGATACGGAAAGGACCTCGCCTTCTATCTTGAATTCTCTCTTGCTGCGCTGCTTCTTGTCCTTCTTTTTAGCGGGCTTGTCCGCGCCGCGCATTTCTTTATTCTCTTCCTTTGCCGCCGGCTTTTCCGCCTCCGGCTTTCTTTCTGTTCTTTCCTTCTTTTCCGGCTTCTCAGCAGCGGCCGGCTTTTCCGGTTCCGCCGGCTTTTCGGGGGCCAGCTCCTCTACCCTTACCTTCGCGGGCTGCGATCCGATTCCGAAGAACCCCTTGGTCGGCTCCTCCAGAACGGTCACCTTTACCTGATCCCTGGTAAGCTTTAGGTCCAGAAGCGCAAGTTCGACTGCAGACTCAATGCTGTCGCCCCACTTTTCTGAATATCTCATTATTCCTCCAATGTTATTTTATGCCTTCTTTTCTCATTCTCTTAAGAACTTCGGCTTCCGCTTCTTCCTGCGCCTTCTGCTTTTTCTTCTTCCTGTTGAAGATGACGGTCTGAACGATCATGAAGCAGTTTCCTATCGTCCAGTAAAGAGCAAGACCTGCGGGGAAAGATCTTCCCATAAGGAATATGATTACGGGCATGAAGTATTTCATGCCGTTCATCATTCCGCCCGCGCCTTCCGCCGCGCTCATGGAGACAGCGGAGGTAAAGTAGGTGGTGACGCCCGCAAGATCGGGAGCAGCCACGCGTCCGGCTGGCTCAGGTCATTGATCCAGAAGAACGATTCGTGCACTGCGGCTATCATGTTGGAGCTCGTCATGTAGGTGAGCGGGTTCCTGAGAAGTGCAAACAGTCCGTAGATTATGGGGAGCTGGATCAGAAGGGGAAGGCATCCGCTGGTGGGCTTGGTGCCTGCCTGCTCGTAGAGCTTGCTCATCTCCTCGTTCAGCTTTTCCCTGTTATTGGCGTATTTGGCCTGGAGCTCCTTCATCTTGGGCTGGAGCTCGGCCATTTTAGCGCTGCTTTTTATCTGCTTTGCGTAGAGCGGAAGAAGACAGAGTCTTATCAGAAGTGTAAGTATGATTATCGAAACACCGTAATTATTTACAACGGAATAGATCCACTGCATCGGATATCCGATTATCGTCGCAAAAAATCCTGTAATTGCTCCCATTTCTCCTCCAGTTTAAGGCACCGGATCGTATCCTCCGGGATTCCCGGGGTGGCACCTTAAAATTCGTTTGATCGCCAGCCATGTACCCTTAAGGGCGCCGTATTTCTCTATCGCCTGCATCGCGTATTCCGAGCAGGTAGGCGTAAACCTGCACACTCCCGGAAACCTGGGCGATATGTAACCACGATATATGCCTATCAGGAATAAAAGCACATGTTTCATGGTATCAGATACAGGACTCCCTCTTCATTGCGGCCTCGATAGCTTTTTTCACATCCGCACATTTCAGATCCAGTATGGTACTTCTGGCTATAAATAAAAAATCTTTTCCTTCCTTCAGCGTGTGTTCGCTGCTTATCTGGCGGAAGGATTCTCTCATTAAGCGTACTGCTCTGTGTCTCTGTACGCTGTTTCCGACCTTCTTGCTTGCCAAAAAGGCCCTTCTGCTGTAAGGAAGACCGTTTTCCGTGTAGATCATCACCACACATCTGGACGGAACAGACTTTCCCTTCTTAAAAAGTCTGCTGAAATCTTCCCTGTTCCTGATGACTTTAGGGTCCTTCATTACGCGGTGAGACGCTTTCTGCCCCTGAGCCTTCTTCTCTTGATAACGTTCCTGCCGTTCTTGGTGGACATTCTCTTGCGGAAGCCGTGCTCCTTGGCTCTCTGACGCTTCTTCGGCTGGAAAGTCATTTTGCCTGCCATAGTGTTTCCTCCTTTCCCTGATGATACTATTCCATCTTAAGAATTAACTTGCTTATTATATAAGTTGATAATGCCGTTGTCAACATAATATACATTCCCGTCCGGCATTATATCCATGAGTCCGCCCTCTATACCCGTTGCAGTCACGAATATCTGGACGCCTTTCATGGACTCTATCAGATATTTCTGCCTTCCGGCGTCCAGCTCCGAGAACACGTCGTCCAGAAGCAGTACCGGATCCTGACCAGTCTCCTGCTTTATGAGTTCCACTTCCGCTAGCTTCATTGAGAGTGACGCCGTCCTCTGCTGTCCCTGCGACCCGTATACCCTTATGTCCTTGCCGTTTATGAATATTCCCAGGTAATCCTTGTGAGGCCCGCAGCTGGTATAACCCTTTATTCTGTCCGTTTCAAAGGATTCCTTAAGCTTTTCCTTAAAGCTTTCCCTGTCCTTTACTTCTGTTTCGTACCTGATCGCCAGTTTTTCTTTTCCGTTGGATATGTCCTTATGGATGCTTCCGCATATTCCGTAGAGTCTTTCCGTGAACCTTTTACGTTCTTCTACTATGCGCAATCCATAGTTTACTAAACTTTCGTCAAATACTTCGAACAGATCCTTATCTATTACGTCTTCTTTTAAGTAAGAATTGCGCTGCTTGAGTATTTTCTTATAATTGCCCAGGTCGCTGTAGTACATCGGCTTAATCTGGCACAGCTCCCTGTCTAGAAATCTTCTTCTGTGTTCCGGACCGTCCTTGACTATCCTCAGATCTTCCGGCGAAAACACCACAACATAGACGTTTTCCAGAAGATCCACGCTTCTCTGAAGTTTGATTCCGTCTACTTTTATTATCTTTCCGTCCTGGTTGTAGACTATGTCTATCTGAGTATCTTCATCTTCTCCCGCAACAATGGAAGAAGCCCTTGAGAATTCCTCCCCAAAGGCGATCATTTCCTTATCGTTCGTAGTCTTAAAAGATCTTCCAAGACCCATTATGAAAAGTCCTTCCAGAAGGTTGGTCTTTCCCTGGGCATTGTCTCCGAGAATTATGTTTAGCTTCGGATCAAATTCTACTTTCTGATCTTTGTAATTTCTGAAGTTATGAAGTTCTATGCTTTTGAAATACATCTATCAGACAGCTATCCTTACAGGAAGCACAAGGTAGATGTATTCGTCTCCGTCCACCTGCTTAATGAGGCACGAACTTACGCTGCTTCCCATCTCGAACTTTATCTCTTCGTCGCTTATTGATTTAAGAACATCGAGTATGTATTTGGAGTTAAATCCTATGACAAGATCCTTTCCGGTTACTTCCGCTCCGACATGCTCATTTACCATGCCTTCTTCGGATCTGGAACTTATGTCAAGACTTCCTGCCTTTATATCAAATTTTACAAGGTTGTTCTTTCCTTCTTTTGCAAGCAGCGACGCTCTTTCTATGCTGTTGAGTATCTCTTCTCTTGCCACTATTACCGTTGTATTAGCGCTGGAAGGTATTATCTCCCTGTACTTTATGAATTCTCCTTCCAGAAGACGGGCTATCACCCTTGTATCTTCCGTAAGAATCTCTATCTTCTTATCTTCTATTGCCATGGATACCTGATCGCTGCCTTCGTCCTCTCCGAGTATCTTATTAATTTCAAAGAGTATCCTGGCCGGCACTATGATTCTTCTGTTAAGCGTTGAATTTACTGTATTTCTTGCAACTGCCATTCTGAAACCGTCAAGTGCAACTAATTCTAAGTTACTACCCTCAAAGTTCATCAGAGTTCCTGTGAGTATTCCTTTTTTCTCGTCTATGCTGGCTGCGAACACAGTCTTTCTTATAAGACCGCAGAGATCCGCCTTATCTATCTCTATGAAGTCCTTTGCTTCGACTCCTCCTATGACCGGGAACTCATCCGCTGAAAGAGTTACTATGTTGAAATCAGAACCAAGGCACTGAATGTTGAGTTTCTCATCGTCTGTCTTAACAGTAATGAGAGCGTTCGGAAGCTTTCTTACTATCTCTCCGAAAAGTCTGGCCATTACGACAGCTTTTCCTTCTTCAGTAGACTGAACGTCTATGCTGGTCTGTATGCTCAGATCAAGATCGGAAGCGGAAAGAGTAAGACGTCCGTCATTAACTTCCAGAAGTATTCCTTTAAGAATCGGAAGAGTAGTTCTGGAAGAGACAGCTTTTGATACTGTGTTGATGGCCTTTACAAGGGCAAGCTGAGTGCAGGTGAATTTCATGGTCGTCCCTTTCTTTTATAATTATATTATCTGTTGTTGATGTTGTTGGTCTGTTGAAAAGTCAGTAACGCTCTGAAGCGTTGAAATTTCAACAAGAGACCGGTATAAAAACATGTGGAAAAACACTGAAAAGTTATCCACAGCATGTGTAAAACTAAGCGGATATGTTCGACTTTATGTTCTCTATTACGTTCCTTACGTCCGGCGAAGATTTTATCTCTTCGCATATCTTTTCGTAGCTGTAAAGTATGGAAGTGTGGTTTCTTCCTCCGAATATTTCTGCTATCTTCGGGAACGAATAGTTCGGGCACAGTTCCCTTATAAGATATATCGCTATCTGCCTGGGATAAGCAACGCTCCTGGAGCGCTTGGACGATTCTATCTCCGATACCTTTATCTTAAAGTAATTAGCGACAGCTTTCTTTATGTCCGCTGGCGTTATCTCCGCGTCTTTGGACACGAATACTTCCGTAAGCACCTTCTTAGCGAGCGCAAGGTCTATCTTGTCGCCTGTGAAAGCGGAATGAGCCAGAACTCTGTTCAGAGAACCCTCCAGCTCCCTTATGTTGCTGTCCACGTTGCGGGCAATTACGTCCATTACGGCTACAAGGTCCGGATCCTTAATGTCCTGGCCTTCCAGCAGCGCCTTGTTCTGAAGTATCGCGAAGCGCGTCTCGTATGAAGGCGGCTGGATGTCCACGGAAAGTCCCCAGCTGAAACGGCTTATGAGACGCTCCGGCAGTCCGTTCAGCTCCTTGGGAGGTCTGTCGGACGTGAATACCAGCTGGTTGTTGGAATTGTAGAGCGCCTCGAAGATGTTGAACATCTCCCGCTGCACAGCGTCGTTTCCGGCTATGAACTGCACGTCGTCGAACAGCAGATAATCCACCTTGCGGTACTTGTCCTTAAAGGCCTGCTGCTGCTTGTTGCGTATGGCGTCTATCAGCTCCGCGGTAAACGTCTCCGCGGAAACGTAGAGCACCTTCTTGCGGGGGCGCTTCTGGTGGACGTAGTGCCCTATGGCGTGCATTAGGTGGGTCTTTCCCAGTCCGCTGCCGCTGTAAATAAAAAGAGGATTGTATTTCTTGGAGTAGCCCTCGGCGACCGCGACGGACGCGGCGTAAGCCATCCTGTTGTTGGGACCGTCCACGAAACTCTCGAAAGTATACTTGGGATTAAGGGTATCCTCGGAAGTATAGGGATCCTCCGGATCCTCCGGGAGCTCCACCTCCACCACCTCGGCAAAGTACGGTTTTCCAAGCACTTCCGTTATGCAGGCCATCAGGTTCTCCTGATAGTTGTTGACCATGTTCTGATAGAAAGACGAGGGAGATTCCTTGGGCGCAAGCAAAAAGAACTTCTGGTCTTTCTCGCTCAGCTTGGAAGGCGTCAGGGGCTTGAAAAACGTATCGACCACTATCCGGTCTTCCTTATTTTCCATCAGCGAAAGGATCTTGTCCCACGCTGCCTTGAGTTCCGTTTTGTTCATATTAAAAGCATCCTTGAAGGGCGTAATATTCTGCTTATCAGTATATCAAATTGCCGTATAAAAAGGACAGGATTATCCCTGAAAAGGAAGAATGCCTGACCCCTTAAAACAGCACATCTTGTGTTCAAGAGCATTATAGCAAAAAAAGTTTTCCACAGGAATATCCACCGCGCAAAAGCGAAATTATTAAGGTTTCCACAACTTATCCACAACCTGTGGATAAAGTATTCCACTTTTTGCACATGCAATATATATTGTGGTTTTTGAAAAAACAGCCGATTTGAGCCACGCAATTGATTCTTGCGGCACTTTCGCGGTCCGCCCTTAAAAAATTCGCCCAAATCGTTGATTTTAGCCCCGAAAAATGCTATAATCTACTGTCTTTACAAACAGAATATTTTGTATCAAAAGGGAAGCGGAGGAAGTTAATGTCAGCGGAAGATATCACTAAGAAAAACGGCCAGTACAATGCCGAGCAGATACAGGTCCTGGAAGGTCTGGAACCTGTCAGAAAACGCCCGGGAATGTACATAGGAACGACCAGCAGCAGGGGCCTCCACCACCTGGTCTACGAGATCGTGGACAACTCGGTGGACGAGGCGCTGGCCGGCTACTGCAGGAACATAAACGTCGTAATAAGGGAAGACGATTCCATAGACGTAACGGACGACGGCCGAGGAATGCCCGTGGACGAGCATCCCAAGATGCACAAGTCCGCGCTCGAGGTAATAATGACGGTCCTCCACGCCGGCGGCAAGTTCGGCGAGGGCGGCTACAAGGTATCCGGCGGTCTGCACGGCGTAGGCGCGTCGGTAGTTAACGCGCTGTCGGAAAAGATGGTCGTGGAGAGCATGAGGGACGGCAAGGTCTACCGCCAGGAGTACTCCCGCGGCAAAGCCATGACTCCGGTGGAAGTAGTAGGGGAATGCGGCCGCAGGACCGGCACCCATGTGTGGTTCAAGCCGGATCCGGAGATCTTCGACGAGACCGTGTTCAGCTTCGACACCCTGGAATCCCGCCTGCGCGAGATGGCCTTCCTCAACAAGGGCATAAAGATAACGCTCGCGGACGAGCGAGGCCCCAAGAAAAAGAAGGAAGTCTACCACTACGAGGGCGGCATCAAGGAATACGTTGAGTTCCAGAACAAGAACAAGACTCCCATCCATCCCAGCGTAATATATTACGAGAGCGTAAAGAAGGACAAGGAAGTGGAAGTCGCCCTTCAGTGGACGGACTCCTACACCGAGAACATCTTCTCCTACGCAAACAACATCAACACCGCGGAGGGCGGCGCCCACCTGGTGGGCTTTAAGACGGCCCTTACCAAGGTAGTGAACGACTACGCCAGAAAGGTAAAGCTCCTTAAGGAGAAGGATCCGGATCTGGACGGCAACGACATACGCGAAGGCCTTACAGCCATCGTGTCCGTTAAGCTCACCGAGCCCCAGTTCGAAGGCCAAACCAAGACCAAGCTGGGCAACGCGGACATGCGGGGCCTCGTGGATCAGGCCACCAAGGAAGACCTCATGGCATTCCTGGAGGAGAACCCCAAGCAGGCCCAGCCCATAGTGGACAAGGCGCTCAAGGCGTTCCGCGCCAGAGAGGCCGCCAGAAAAGCCCGCGACACCGTAAGAAAGGGCGCCCTGGAGAGCGCAAGCCTGCCCGGAAAGCTCGCGGACTGCTCGGAAAAAGACCCGTCGCTGTGCGAGATCTTCATCGTGGAGGGAGACTCCGCAGGCGGCTCCGCCAAGGACGGACGCGACCGCAAGACCCAGGCCATACTGCCGCTGCGCGGCAAGATCCTCAACGTGGAGAAGGCCTCGCAGCACAAGATGCTGGCCTCCGACACCATAAAGGACATGATCACCGCGTTCGGCTGCGGCATAGGCGAAAAGTTCGACATAAACAAGCTCCGCTATCACAAGATAATAATCATGAGCGATGCGGACGTTGACGGCGCGCACATAAGAACGCTTATGCTTACGCTGTTCTTCCGCCACATGCCCCAGCTGATAGAAGGCGGCTACGTCTACGCTGCGCAGCCCCCGCTGTTCCGCGTAAAAGTGGGCAAGGACATGTGGTACACCTACACGGACAAGGAGCAGGACAAGCTTCTGGCAGAGCTTGCAAAGCAGGGCAAGACCAAGCCGGAGATCCAGCGCTACAAGGGTCTGGGCGAGATGGACGCCACGCAGCTGTGGGAGACCACAATGGATCCCAGGCACAGGACGCTGGTGCAGATAACCA
Source organism: Bacillota bacterium (assembly GCA_017619905.1). Taxonomy (GTDB): domain Bacteria; phylum Bacillota; class Clostridia; order Peptostreptococcales; family Anaerovoracaceae; genus RUG13409. The sequence continues at coordinate 544 of JAFZRK010000047.1, read as the reverse complement.
TAGACGACGTCGCCAGAGCGGACCAGATATTCACCACGCTGATGGGAGACAGCGTGCCGCCCAGGCGCAAATTCATAGAAGAGAACGCGCAGTACGCTGTGCTGGATCTTTAAGGAGGGGTAGAGATGGCAGATCTGCTTCACGATACCAAGCTCGTACAGCACGAGATATACGACGAAATGAAGAAATCCTACATCGACTACTCGATGTCGGTAATAGTGGCGCGCGCCCTTCCGGACGTGCGCGACGGTCTAAAGCCGGTCCACAGAAGGATACTTTACGGCATGGACGCCCTGGGAATAACCCCGGACAAGCCGCACAAGAAGTCCGCGAGGATAGTCGGCGAAGTAATGGGTAAGTACCACCCCCACGGCGACGCTTCCATATACGACGCCATGGTCCGTCTGGCCCAGCCCTGGAACATGCGCAACCCGCTGGTGGACGGCCACGGAAACTTCGGATCCATGGACGGCGACGGCGCCGCAGCTTCGCGTTACACCGAGGCCCGCATGGCCCAGTTCGCCATGGAGATGGTCCGCGACAT
>JAFZRK010000046.1 GCA_017619905.1 Bacillota bacterium | reverse complement strand
TCCGTACTCCACTACTTCGCCGGCGTAAATAACAGCAACCTTATCGCAGGTCTCAGCTACGACGCCCAGATCGTGCGTGATCATGACAGTAGCGGTGTGGAACTGCTCCTGCAGCTTTTTCATGAGATCCAGCACCTGCGCCTGAATGGTCACGTCCAGAGCGGTGGTGGGCTCGTCCGCTATGAGAAGTCTGGGGTTGCAGGCAAGCGCCATAGCTATTACTATGCGCTGCTTCATGCCGCCGGAGAACTGATGCGGATACTCGCTGTAGCGGTTGCCCGGGATGCCTACGGTCTCCATCATCTCTATGGCGCGGGCCTTTGCCTCGGCCTTGCTTACAGGATTGTGGAGAAGGACTACCTCGGCGATCTGGTCGCCTACGTACTGCACCGGGTTGAGAGCGGACATAGGATCCTGGAAGATCATGCCCATGGTGCCGCCGCGCAGGTGGCGCATCTTCTTGTTGTGTCTCTTTTTATCTCTCTTTTTTCTGGATGTGTTCGCAATGTTCACACCGTCCAGAAGCACCTCGCCCTGGATGACGTGTCCCGCGTCGGGGAGCAATCCCATGGTGGTGAGCGCTATGGTGGTCTTGCCTGCGCCTGTCTCGCCTACCAGACCTATGGTCTCGGACTCGTTTACGATGAAGCTAACTTTGTTTACAGCTTCCGCAACGCCTTCCGGAGTCTCGTAGTGGACTACCAGATCTTTAAGCTCAAGCACAGGAGTCTTCTTCTTCGGTTCCTGGTTGGTTTCGGGAACTATTACTTTTTCGTCTGCCATAATTCCCTCCTTTACTTAAGCCGCGGGTCGAGGGCATCTCTGATGCCGTCGCCGAAGAGGTTGAGCGCAAGTACAGTGATCATTATCGCAAGGCCCGGGAAGAGCAGCACGTGCGGCGCCTGGCGCAGAAGCGCTTTTCCGGCGGAGAGCATGGCGCCCCACTCCGGAGCGGGCTCCGCAATGCCCAGGCCTATGTAGCTCAGCGAGGAGATGGTGAGTATTGCCGTCGCCACGCTGAACGTGAAGCTCGTAAGTATCGGACCCAGAGCGTTCGGCAGCATGAACTTCACCAGCTGTCTCTTGCTGCTGGCGCCCATGGCCTTTGCGGACTCGATGTAGTCGTTCCTCTTAACTGTAAGTATGGAGGCGCGGACTATACGGGCTCTTGCGGGCAGCGAGCTTATAACTATCGATATGATCAGGTTCCTGACACCTCCGCCCAGTACCGCCACTACGGCGATAGCCATCAGCATGGGCGGTATGGACTGGAAGATATCCAGTATACGCATTATTACCATGTCCACCTTGCCGCCGTAGTACGCCGCGATAGCGCCCAGCGTACCGCCTATGGCGAAGGCGAATATTACTACCAGGAAGCCGATGGGGACGGAGTACCTGGCTCCGATCAAAAGTCTGGAAAAGATGTCTCTTCCGTAGCCGTCCGTACCCATGATGTGGTCATGGCTGGGTGCCTGATTGATATGGTCGTAGTCGTACGCTCTGTAGTCGTAAGGCGCGATCAGCGGACCTATGATAGCTATTATGAATATGATGATGAGAACTATCATACCGACTATAGCCAGTTTGTTTCTTTTGAGCCGCTTCCAGGCTTCCTTGGTCGGCGAAGACTTTACTTCCTTGCCGTTATGGCGGGCAAGATCTCTTGCCTTCTTCCTGTCGACCTTGGCCATTGCGGGTGTGTACAGTTTTGCCATGTCACACCTCCTGCGCCTTGGTAGCTCTGGCAGCTTCGCGGGCCGCCTTCTTAGCCGCCTTCCTGTTGGCCTTCATCTTGTTCTTGGCGTTGAACTCGTCCTTAAGACGCGGATCTATTACCGTGTAGAGCAGGTCTATGAACAGCATTACGATACTGAACACTACCGCAAGGAACGCGAGTCCGCCCTGAACGGCGGGCCAGTCCCGTCCGTTTATGGCGTTCAGCATGTAGAGGCCTACGCCGTTAACGGAGAATATGGACTCGGCAATTATGGAGCCGCCCAGCGATGAGGCGATGGTGTTGCCAAGCGTTGCGGCCACCGGGATGAGGGAATTGCGGAGAGCATGTCTGAATATTACCGCGCCCTCTTTCTGACCCTTTGCCCTGGCAGTACGGATGTAGTCCTGCCTTATTACCTCCAGCATGGAGGAACGGGTGGTCCTTGCGATCATACCGACGTTCGCGATACCCACCATGGCCACCGGCAGTATCCAGCCAAGCGCGCCGTTTCCGGTGGTTATGGCCGGAAGCCACTTGAGCTTTACAGAGAATATCAGCATCATCATCAAGGCGAACCAGAATTGCGGCACTGATACGCCGAACAAAGCGAATACCATGGTAGCGTTATCGATGGCCGAGTATTGTTTTACGGCCGCGATAACGCCTAACGGTATTCCGATTATTAGTGCAACGAGCACCGCAAAGAACGTAAGTTTAAGGGTGTTCGGGAATTTCGAGATTATCTCTTTGAATACGGGCTGTCTGGTCTTGTAGGAATTGCCCAGATCGCCCTTTGTAACGATCCCCCATAAGTATCTGCCGTAGCGGACTATGAACGGATCGTTCAGACCAAGCTCCTCTTCGAGAGCCAGTTTATCCTCCTCCGGAGCGTCGAAGCCGAGGATCGCATCCGCGACTCTTCCGGGCGCTACAGAACTCAGGAAGAATGCTATGAGAAGCACTCCCAGTATTACCGGGATCATCCACAGCAGTCTGTTTATGATATATCGTACCATAAGGAACTCCTGACTGTTAAATATGCATTGTCCGGGGCATAGTTGCCCCGGGCAATGCGGATGATTTTAAGTTTACTTAAGCTTTACTTGAAGCTGCACTTGGAGAAGTTGATGTCGCCGACCTCGGTAAGGATGAGACCATCCAGCTTGTTGGTAGCGAACGCAAGTCTCTCATATACGAACAGAGGAATGGAAGGAACTGTCTGGTTGATGATCTTCCTGAGTGCCTGATAGTAAGGAGTTGCCTTTTCCATGTCAGGCTCGGAAGTGATGCTGTCGAACAGAGCAGTAACTTCGGGACCGCCGTTCCATCCCGGGCCGCCGTTCAGGGCCTTGTAGTCGAAGTGCTCGCCGTCGTAGAACTTCAGTTGTTCATACGGATTCGGGTTGGAGTTGTTGACTATCCAGGCCTGCTTCTCACCGGTACCCATGGTATCGTAGAACGCGGACTGAGCTATCGGCTGCGGGGAGACGGTGATGCCTATCTCTGCCCACTGCTGCTGGATAAGAGGAACGTAGTCAGCGTGCTGCGGAGTGTAGTAGATCTCGACAGTCGGGTTGGTTCCTGCGTACTTGGACTTAGCCATGTACTCCTTGGCCAGCTCGAGGTTGTAGGTGTAGTAGGTCTCATAGCCCTCGGACTTCGGGGAAGCATACTGCGGGTTGCCTATCGGCAGTATGTCGTCGGAGTGCTGTCCGTATCCGCCCAGAGCTACCTTGATGTTGTTGTCGTAGTCGAGCGCGAGAGCGCAGGCGATACGGACGTTCTCATCGTCGAACGGAGCTTTCTGAGTGTTGGTGAACAGGGTGTGATGGTTGGTGGTGTGATAGTTGAATACCGCCAGATCCGGGTTGGACTTGATCAGGTCTACCTGCTTTTCGGACGGCTCAAGTACGAGGTCTACGCTGCCGGCTTCCAGAGCCTCGGTACGGGCCTGGGCGTCGGGGATGGAGTAGATGATGATCTCATCGAAGTAGGGTTCGCCGCCCCAGTACTTCTCGTTCTTCTCGAACCTGATGAAGGAACCGGTGCTCCATTCAACGGGCTTGTAGGGACCGGTGTAGCAGTTCGGCATGTTGCCGCCCTGGCCGTCCATCTTCTCGAGTCCGCCGCCTGCTTCAACAGAGGCCTGTACGATCATGCCGTAAGGAATGTTGGACAGGGTTGTCTGGATGAACGGGTCTACCTTCTTCAGAACGAAGATGAGGTGAGTATCGTCCTCGACTACGAAGTTGTCGACATCGAAGTTGCCGTAGTATCTGCCGTGCTTGCCGGAATCGATGGCGGCCTTGACGGTGTAGACAACGTCCTTGGCGGTGAACTTGTCGCCGTTCCATGAGTAAACGTCGTCACGCAGCGTTACTCTGAAGTGAGTTCCGTCGATCGGCTCCCACGCGGTGGCGAGCATCGGGGTGGGCTTGCCTGTCGTGTAGTCATACTCGAACAGGCGGTCCATCATGACCTCGTGAGCAGGAGTGTTAGCGCTTCCTACCTGAATGGATACGTGGCAGAGACCGTTCGGGTCGCCTCTGAACGCTACTTTCAGGACCTTCTTCTCAGCAACCGGTTCGGTGTTGGTGTTGTTGGCCTGATTGTTGTTGTTGTTTCCGCATGCCGCAAGTCCGAAGACCATTACGAGCACGAGGAGAATTGCTAAAACCTTTTTCATAAAAAACCTCCTCTATGAAAATCAAATGGTTTATCGATATGATTTTAACACAAATGCACATATATTTAAGTGAAATCGCCCGTTTCGTTAATTATATATCAAACTATTATTGTGCATTTTGCACAAAAGTATGGTATCATAGATGATGGAAACGACGAAAAACGCGCTTGACATTGAAAACAGAGGAGTTCAGCCATGTTCACCACCAGCATCTTAAGCGCCGGCCTGGAGAGCCATAATCTCATGGACAACATGCCCGACAGGACGGACGAGTTCGAGAACCTGCGCATAATGGACGGCAGCGTCCCCCTGCACCCGCAGTACCTTAATATAGGTGAGGCGGAGGCGTTCTACGACGCGGCCAGAAAGGGCTGGGACAAGGAGAGCGTCTGCACCGTGGTGATAACCGGCGGCGGAAGCGTAATGGACTACTATCTGGAGCAGCCCTCGCTGCACATCATAATCACCGACCTGCCCCTGATACCCGTTGTAAATTCAATAAATGAGCTTGCGGACGAATACAGCCGGATGAGTTCGCTGAGGCGCCACCTGCGCAGCTCCGTGTCCGTCTCCGACCCCGTAATAGAGGGTGCGGCCAAAGCCATGAAAGCGGACATCTTCTACCTCTCCAGCCGGCTGAGGGTCATCTCCATGTGCAGGGAGATAGAATGCGAAGCGTTCATGGATCTGGAGAAAGGCGTCATCATGGATCCCTCCATCGTGGCGGGCCTTAAGGACGAGTGGACGCACCGCGGAGACTACGTCATCCGCATGACTCCGATAGAGTACGAGGACATAATCCAGTCCTATCTGCTCGTCATTTTGCACAATAATTCCCGCGAGAAATTCAACTCCGACCTGCTGGGCCTGCTCCGCTCAAATATGGAAGACTTCACCATGCTGAGTTTCGCTGACAGATCGCTTGCGAACGACCGTTTTACGACCCTCGCGACGGACATAATCTCCGGAAAGATAAAGGATACGGAGACCCTGCGCGAGCGCACGGCCCGCACTCCCAACGTTATAAAAGGTCAGTTCTTCATGATACTGATGGAGTGCGAGAAGCTGACGGACCGCATGCCTTCGGAGATCATCCCTATAGTCACCAACATCCTGCGCAGCGTATACCCCATCCAGTACGACAACAAGCTGGTCCTGCTGATACAGCGCGAGAAATACGAGAAGAACCTTATGTCGGAGCTGCGTCCGCTGGAGCACATCCTGGACGAGTACAAGCTCTACGCCTGCGTGGGCAACATGGCGCGCAACCTGCTGTCACTCAAGGCGGACTACGACAAACTGTCCAAGTGCCTCATCTTTGCAAGGACTTTCTGCCCGGACAAGAAAAAACGCGGATTCTTCGCCGAAGAATACGCGATGTACAACGTGGTGGACATATGCTGCAACGCGGTAGCCGACGAGTTCCACGGAGAGTATGTAAAGCTCTGCTGCCCCGGGGCCATAACCCTGCGCTACTATGACGACAAGAACGGCACTAACAACGCACAGCTGCTGCGCGACTACCTGCTGAACGGCGAGAACCTTACGGAGACCGCCCTGCAGCACGGCATACACCGCAACACCCTCACCTACCGCCTGGGCAAGATACGCGAGATGATAGGCGAGGACCTGAGCATGCCCATGATGCGCTTCCGCATGATGTTCTCCCTGGTGACGCTGGACTATCTGGATCAGTACAGGAACAGAGACGTGCTCTACAGCCCGCGCGAGTCGGATATAAACTAATACGCGCACAGGGCATCCCAATTTAAGCAAAACAAGGTAAAAATGGGGTAATAAAACTCGTTTATTTTACCCCATTTCTGCCCGATATTTGGGATGAATGGGACGCCGGACTCAATATACCAGCATCAAAACTGCCTGACCGCTCGAAGAATGCGGTCCCGGCCCGCCAGATCTTTTATGATGCGGGCCTCCTGGTACGCGCCGGTCTGCGCGGCGAGCTCTACTACAGCCGCGCCCTGATCATGACCTGTCTCCATAAGAAGTATCCCCCCGGACTTGAGATGCTCCGGGGCTTCTTTTATTATGCGTCTGATGATGTCCAGACCGTCCGCGCCGCCGTCCAGAGCCATCAGCGGCTCGTGGTCCTTAACCTCACGGCTGAGCGTCGGTATGACGTCCGTCGGTATGTACGGCGGATTGGTAAGGATGGCGTCAAAAGGCGGATCGTCTTCCGCAAGCGCTCCGAAAAGGTCCCCGCGCAAAACCTTCACGTTTTCGTAAGGACGCAGATTGACGCGCGCAAGCATGAAAGCCCGCGGCGACAGCTCCGTTGCGACGACCCTGGCGTTCGGGACGTTCGCGGCCACGGCAGCGGCTATCGCGCCGCTTCCGGTGCAGAGGTCCATCGCCCTGACCTGCGGTTCGGCCCCAAGCGCTTTTGCGGCATCGCGGAGCGCGTCGGACGTCCGGGCGCCGCCTTTACGCAGGAATTCTATGGCTTCCTCCGCCAGCAGCTCCGTCTCGGGCCTTGGGATCAGCACCCTTTCGTCCACGGCAAGGTCTATGCCGTAGAAGTTGGCGCTCCCCAGAACGTACTGCAGCGGCCTGCCCTTGCAGCGCTCGTTGATCAGCGCCGCGGAAGCCAGCAGCAGTTTGTCGTCCACTTCGTCGTCCGCGTGGGACAGCAGAAAAGCCGGGCTGCAGGACAGCACGTGGCAGGCAAGCTGTCTCGCCTCTGCCTCCGGGCTCTCCACACCGGCTTTCTTAAATACGCGTATTATCTCTTCCAGAAACTCTCTGATGGTCATTTATTCTTCGACTCTATGTATTCCTGCGTCTCGGCCTCGTTCTTTACAAGACTGCCGTCCTTTCTGAGCACGCCGACCCAGTAGTCAACGGGTATGTCCGCGTTCCCGTGAGCGGGAAGCACCGCGTTCATTGCCGCGATCGCCACCTCCAGCTGATTCAGAGTCGGCTCGCAGGTCGTAAGCTTCTGAAGCAGGATGCCCGGCATGCTCAGGGCCTTTACCAGACCGCTGTCGTGACGTCCCGTGAACTGCAGCAGCTCGTACGAGAGCCCCGCGATGAACGGAATGCAGATGAGCCTCGTCAGTATCCTAACAAGCAGGTTGGGCCAGCCGAACAGACTGAACACCAGCAGCGCTATTATCAGCACGAACATCATGAAACTGGTGCCGCAGCGGGGATGCAGGGTGTAGAAGCTCTGCGCGTTCTCCGGCGTAAGTTCAAGACCGTTCTCGTAGCAGTGTATGGTCTTGTGCTCCGCGCCGTGGTATTCGAAGGTGCGGCGCACGTCGGGCACGCGTCTGCAGAAAAGAATGTACGCGATGAAAATGCATATTCTGATGATGCCTTCAATAAGGTTCAGCAGTATTACGCTGGAAAGTCCGGCCTTCCTGATCAGTCCCAGTATAAGCGTCGGCAGCAGTATGAACAGTGCCACCACCAGGACCAGCGCCATAGCTGCGCTTCCGACGACCGCGCCCTTGGGGATGCCTTCGGCTTTATCGCCTTTCTTTTTCTGCTCTTTCCCCTCCTCCAGCTTTTCCAGAACATCCGCGGTTTGCTCTTCCTCCATTTTCGCGTGGGGCAGCGCGTCGGCCATTTTGTCGATCGCCTTCACCCATC
>JAFZRK010000045.1 GCA_017619905.1 Bacillota bacterium | reverse complement strand
GCTTGAGCGCGCCATGATAATGAATCAGACCATCTTCCTCGTCTCGCAGAAAGACGCGGAGGTGGAGCTTCCTGCCGCGGCGGACATCTACAACGTGGGTACCGTTGCGAAGGTCAAGCAGATGCTCAAGCTGCCGGACGGCAACATAAGGGTGCTCGTGGACGGCCAGTACAGGGCTAAACTGGACAGCATAGTCTCGGACAGCCCGTATTTCCTTGCGTCCATATCCGAACTGGCGGATACGCCGGTTGAGATGACCGCGGACGTGCAGGCCCTCATGCGCACGGCTTTTGCGCTCTTCGAGGAGTATCAGGACCTGACGCCCAAGAACAACTCGCAGGACAGGAAGTCCGGACTCGAAGACATAGACGAGCCCGGACGCATCGCGGACATAATCGCTTCCGCAATGAACCTTAAGACTGCCGACGCCCAGAAGATCCTGGCTACCACTGATCCCGCGAAGCGCCTCGGCAGGGTGGTCAAGCTCCTTACAAGGGAGACGGAGATACTCAAGCTTGAGAACAAGATAAGCAGCAAGGTCAAGACCCAGATGAGCAAGTCCCAGAGGGAGTATTACCTCAGGGAGCAGATGCGAGCCATTCAGGAAGAGCTCGGCGGGGGCGAAAGCTCCGAGGACGAAGCGGCGGAATGGCGCAAGGCGCTGAAAAAGCTGAAGCTGGATCCTGCAGTAACTAAAAAGATAGAAAAAGAGATAGACCAGTTCACGAAGATGCCCGGAAACTCTCCGGAGGCAAGCGTCATCCGGTCTTATGTGGAAGCAGTCCTGGATCTTCCGTGGAACAAGTCGGACAAGACCGAGGACAGCATCATAGCAGCCCAGCAGGTCCTGGACGAAGATCATTACGGAATGACCAAGGTCAAGGACAGGATACTGGAGTACCTGGCGGTACAGACGCTCTCGGGCAGCACAGGCAAGGCCCCGATTCTTTGTCTCGTGGGTCCTCCGGGCGTGGGCAAGACTTCCATTGCAAGGTCCGTGGCAAGAGCCACCGGCAGGAAGTTCGTCCACATGTCGCTGGGCGGCGTCCGCGACGAGGCGGAGATACGCGGCCACAGGCGCACCTACATAGGTGCCATCCCCGGAAGGATAATGACGCTCCTTCGCGAGTGCGGCAGCAACAACCCGGTGTTTCTCTTCGACGAGGTGGATAAGATAGGCGCGGACTTCCGCGGCGACCCTGCCTCCGCTCTGCTGGAGGTCCTGGACCCCGAACAGAACAAGGAGTTCGTGGATCACTTCCTTGAGGTTCCGTTCGATCTCAGCCGCGTGCTGTTCATAACCACGGCCAATACCACGGACACCATTCCCAGGCCTCTTCTTGACAGGATGGAGGTCCTGGAGCTCTCCGGCTACACTCCTCAGGAGAAGCAGGCGATAGCTAAGAAGTACCTGGTGCCAAAGCAGATAAAGGCCAACGGCCTCAGTTCCAGGAACATAGTGTTCAACAAGAGCGCAATCACCGGAATCATCAATTATTATACGAGAGAGTCCGGCGTGCGCGGTCTGGAGAAGAGCATAGGCAGCATATGCAGAAAGGTCGCCCGCTCCGTAGTCAGCGGCGAGACGGCCAAGCATTCCATAACCGGCGCCAATCTGGAGGAGTATCTGGGCCGCAGAAAGTACCACTACGATAAGCAGCTCGGAAAGAACGAGGTGGGAGTCGCTACCGGTCTTGCCTGGACACAGGTGGGGGGGGAGACACTCTTCATAGAGACCGCCGTCGTGGAAGGCAGCGGAAAACTGCAGCTTACAGGGCAGCTCGGCGACGTAATGAAAGAGTCCGCAAGCGCCGCGGTCAGCTACATCCGCGCAAACCACAAAAAACTCAAGGTGGACAAGGACTTCTATAAGGACATGGATCTGCACATCCATATTCCGGAGGGAGCCGTACCCAAGGACGGCCCTTCCGCGGGAGTTACCATGTGCATATCCGTGATATCCGCGCTCACCGGCAGACCTGTCAGAAAAGACGTAGCCATGACCGGCGAGATAACCCTGCGCGGCAACATCCTTGCCGTCGGAGGAATAAAGGAGAAGATGCTGGCGGCTCACCGCATGGGCATAAAGAAGGTGCTGCTGCCGCTGGACTGCAAGGCGGATCTTGACGAGCTTCCGGACACCGTAAGGGAAAGCATGGAGTTCGTGTTCATCACAAAGGTGGACGACGCCATAAGAGAGGCCCTGGTATGATCATCAAGTCCTCGGAGTTCATCTGCGCCGCGGTAAAGCCCTCGCAGTATCCGCAGGACGGGGTCCCCGAGATCGCCTTCGCGGGCAGATCCAACGTGGGCAAGTCCTCGCTGATCAATCTTTTATTAAACAGAAGAAAACTAGCGAAAGTAAGCGCAACACCGGGCAAGACGCGCACGATCAATTTCTTCAGCATAAACGGCGGGGAGTTCCGGCTGGTCGATCTTCCCGGCTACGGCTACGCCAAGGTCTCAAAGGCGGAGACGGCCGACTGGGGAAAGATGATGGAGAGCTACCTCAGCAAGCGCGAAGGGCTCAAGTCCGTTGTCCAGCTGGTCGACAGCAGGCACGCGCCCACCGCCCAGGACAAGCAGATGTACGAGTATCTGCGTTACTACGGTCTGGACGGGATCGTGGCTGCTACAAAAGCGGACAAACTGTCCGGTTCGGAGTTGTCGAAGAATCTCGCTATGATACGCAAAGAACTGCAGCTCACGGAGGAGGATACCCTCATCCCGGTCTCCGCTCTTAAGCGGACCGGCACGGAGGAGCTCCTCGGAAGAATAGAAAAGGAACTGGAATAGTGTTCTTCAGACTGCTTTTCAGAAGAATAAAGGGCATATTCCCCATGCTTAAGGACAAGAACGTGGCATGGTGGAAAAAGGCGATACTGATCTTCGGCATGATCTATCTTTTCCTGCCGGCGGATCTGATTCCGCCTATAGTGCCTGTTTTCGGCTGGTTCGACGACCTCGCGGTATGGATAGCCATTCTTTACTTCATGAGGACCGAACTGGATTCCCATATTCCGAAGACCGTAATGCCTTCGGAGAAATACGATGCCGGCAACTCGGACGTACACGAGGCGGAATATACGATAACGGAGGAAGAAGAATCAGATGGGCAAAATGGATAACGTAGCTCAGGAAATACTCATCACCAGAGAGCAGCTCGCTCAGAGGGTGAGGGAGCTCGGTCAGCAGATCACAAAGGACTACGAGGGAGAACCGGTCCTGCTCGTAGGCATACTCAGAGGATCGGTGCCGTTCATGGCGGACATAATGCGCGAGATAGATCTCGATGTCACCATAGACTTCATGTCAGTGTCCAGCTACGGCGGTTCCACCAAGACCAGCGGAGTCGTAAGGATAATCAAGGACCTGGAGACCCCGATAGAAGGCCGCAACGTTATAATAATAGAAGATATCATAGACACCGGCCTCACGCTGCATTATCTGAAGGGCTATCTGGAAGGTCGCAACCCCAAGTCGCTCAAGATCTGCGCGATACTTGACAAACCGTCCAGGCGCAAGATAGACATCAAGGGCGATTACATAGGTTTCGAGGTCGAAGACAAGTTCATCGTCGGCTACGGTCTGGACTTCAATCAGCACTACAGACAGCTGCCCTACATCTCCTGGCTGAAGGAGTAGAATTAGGTAACATCTGTCCGCTGAAACGTTGCTTTTTTAACGCTTTCAAATGAGCTTTTCCGTTAGTTTTTCAAGCTTTCCGGGAGCTCATTTTTTTCTTGAAAAAAACATAAAAAAGATGTTGACATTAGAAAGGCGTACGCATATAATATCAAATGCTCCGCCTAAAACGACGGAGTTAGAACCTTGAAAACAACATAGTGCAAAGAACTAGTCAAAGAGACTTTTAAGTAAGTCTCAAAAGACTTGTACAAAACAATCTGCAAAGATTGGTAAGGAAGAAATTCCTAGTACAATTCCTTTAAAGAACAACAATAATTCCGTTAAAAGCGGAAACGAACGCAACGCGTTCATGAGTCAAAAGCTCAAACAGATCCTACCTGCCGCAAGGCAGATACGATAGCATTTAATTAAGAG
>JAFZRK010000044.1 GCA_017619905.1 Bacillota bacterium | reverse complement strand
TGTGAGGCCGATCGCCAGCGCCAGGCAAAGCGCGATTATCGCAATTACTCTTCTTTTCTTTTTCAAAACGGGTATCCTTTCTCCGGTTTTATCGTTCTATATCATATTATTTTACAATAAAAATAGCACCCGCGCAATACCACTTGCCCGGGCGTTTCCAGACTGCGATCGTCCGTGACGCGTCATTCGGGACGGAGCGCTCCGTCCCTGCAGCCGCCTTTATGTTCAGCGGAAGTCGAAGCCGGCCTTGAATGCCTTGGAATCCATGGCTTTCTGCCAGTCCTTGAGGTCGTAGAGCTCCACGTCCGGGAAACTTACCTTACCTTCCGAAAGCAGCTTCAGTGCCGGTTCGAAGGGACCGCAGCGGCTCCCGACTACGGTTATCTCGTTGACAGGAATCAAGCTCATGTCCAGGTCTTTTCTGCCCGCGTAGGTGCTCTTAAGGACGATGGTGCCCATCCTGCGGACTATGTTCATGGCAAGGTCGAAGCCGGCAGGAGCGCCCGACGCCTCCACCACGTATTCGAACTGCTCGTCCGCTGCAAGCTTGCGGTAAGCAGGCAGGACCGCCCCGCACCCGGGGACGCTGCCTATGTAGTCGCTGCTGAGGCGGGTCTTTGCGTAGGGCTCGAACATCTTCAGCTTGTCCGGATGGTGTCCGATGACAGTAAGGTCTATTCCCGTAAGCGCCAGGATCTGTGCGCACATGAATCCAAGGCGCCCGTCTCCTATCACTGCGGCGTTCAGCGTGGGATCTATCTTCACCTGCTCCAGTATCTCCAGCGCGGCGGCCAGTGGTTCCGCGAACACGGCTTTTTCCGGCGCCAGCCCCTCCGGGACAACGTGCAGAAGATGCGTGGCAAGCGTCATGTACTCTGCAAAGCACCCATCCCTGGACATACCAATCACCTTGCGGTCCAGACAGTGCTTTTCGCGGCCGGTCCTGCAGTAGATGCAGCTGCCGCAGCCCTCGTTGAGCTCGCCCACGACCAGGCGGCCCACCAGCGACTCATCGCCGCTCTCCACCACCTCGCCCACGAACTCGTGGCCCATTATTCCTTTGAAATCCGGTCTGTAGCCCTTCAGAACCTCACGGTCCGTGCTGCACACGTTGGCCAGCAGTATGCGTATCAGACTCTGGTGCGGCTCGCGAACAGGAACCGGCAGGTCCTCCCTGTATTCAGCTTTGTATCCGTCAAAAAACAGCGCTTTCATGAATTTTGTCCTTGCTTTTCCTCTGTGCTTATTGTAAACTTTTATGGTGCAATTTAACAGTCCTTTTTGGACGCACATAACAGACACGCAATTGGACACGGAGGGTTGACCGAGTGGCTAAGGAGCTCGCCTGGAAAGCGAGTAGGGCTGAAAGGCCTCGTGGGTTCGAGTCCCATGCCCTCCGCCAAAGTAAAACAGGACGCTTTTGCGTCCTGTTTTGCTTTTCGTATGAGGGGATGGGACGAGGAGCCACGCGTGGGTCACGAGAAGGCGAGCCGCAGGCGAAGCCTGAAAGGTCCCATGCCCTCCGCCATTGAAACAGGATCGGAAACGATCCTGTTTTTCGTTGCAATTTCAACGTTTTTCAGATGCGGCCACAATTTCCAATTATTCTTTTTTTGTGTTTTTGTGTTACTTTTGGTGGTTACTTCTGGTTACACATCCCCAAACCCGTTGGAATTACTGAGGTCTCGGGTTTGGGGGTGTAACCAAAAGTGTAACCATTTTTGGTACAAATTAATTAGCTACTTACTTAATGCACGCTCAATAAGCGTTATTTTTTCGGTGCTTTCACTGCGGTCAAAACAGTAATTATGGAGAGTCGCCCTTTTGGGTACGCTTTAGCCATACTCGGGAGAAGCTGCGTCACATCCGGTACGCGTCGCGAATCTGTGCCTCAATTAGTTTCGTGTTGATGCTGCCGGCGGGATCGTCGAAGGTGTAGAGCAGATTGTCGCCCTGATAGATGTCGGCGACGGCGTAAAGCCCGGATTTCCAGTCGTTGCGGGCCCTGTACAGATCCGAGTGCAGCCCGCAGTGCTCGTGATATACGAACCGACCGTCGCGCCGCACACCAATGAAGTCCGGGGAGATCCACTGGCCGCCGATCGTGACCGTCTCATCGTAGTGAAACGGCAGCCCAAGCGACATGTAGATCTCGAAAATGAGCGCCTCCGACTTGGAACGGCAGTACAGCCCGCGCCTTGTCAGATGAGTCTTGTGCTCCGGGTGGTCGGTGTTTTCGCAGTATGGTGCTGCTGCCCACTCCCAGACGTCCGCTCCGGCGAAACCAATGTCGCTGAGCCCCGCGCAGCCCTCGTTAAGACTATTGCCCTGACCGTACAGACTCAACCTTGCTTCGACCGGTGCGACTGCTCTGGACGGATTCGGATAAAAGAACTTTTCGGCGCTTTTGCCGGGATGCTTTACAAGCTCCGGATCCAGCAGATCGAAGTGCTTGGGCATATCCTCCAGCATGCTGCGGTAATCCAGAGGCAGCATTTTACCTGCAGCAGCAGCCAGTGCCTCCCGGTTCACCCTCAACCGCCTCGCGTACTCCTTTATATATGCCTTATGCGCCAGTCGGTAGATCCGCTCGCGATCCTTGTTGATAAAGCGACGCTCGCGATGTCCTTCTTTGTAACTTACCGCGATGTACTCTATCCGCCCGCGGTCTTTTATGATCATTAATTGCGGCCATTCGGGTCTGTTGATGTTTTTTCGGTCAGAACGATACTTTTCATCCATCTCAGACAGTAGATCTTTCAGTTTTTCCAGATAAACGTCATCCATTTGTTCCTCCGACTACAAACAAGTGCGATATTTGGAAACACTAAATCATTTTGTGTGAAAAAAATCCATACTTTCGACCGATAACTGTGCCGATATTGCCTAAAAACTATGCTGGTTTTACCAATCTACTGTCTTGAAAGAACATTTAAGGACCAACTGACCGGAAACTCTTCAACAGCCCTTCATTATGGCTCTTATTCTTTATGTTCGTATTGAAAACGATCGTAGACCCGATGATCTATCGTCATGCAACTGTCATTTCGCAATAAAAAGCAGGCGGAACCAGCGGTCGGATTTTCCAAAATATACAAAGCAGGCGGAACAGGCCGCCTGCCATTGTTGCTATAGTTGTTTACAGGGGACCAGCCGCCTGCTGCGTTTGCTGAAAAGACCCGGGTCCTCCGAAACTGTTATTCCGCTATCCCCGGTGCCACCTTTACCATGTCGCGGAACGTACTCTGCCGTTATTCCGCTATCTCCAATGCCACCTTTACCATGTCGTGGAACGCGTTCTGGCGCTGTTCCGCCGTGGTGGCTCTGGGGCTTCCCACGATGTCCGAGATGGTGCATATCGCCAGCGCCTTCTTGCCTGCGCGCAGAGCGTTGGTGTACAGCGCCGCCGCCTCCATCTCCACCGCCAGCACGCCGAGCTTTCGCCACTCCAGCGTCCCCTCTATGCCGCTCTCTCCGTAGAACACGTCGGAAGAATAAAGGTTGCCCACCTTGTACTTAAGGCCGAGCTTTCCGCACTCCTCCTGAGCCGCCTTCAGCAGACCGTAGTCCGCGATCGGAGCAAAGCTTCCGGGTATCCCGAACGTTGAGAAATAGCCGCTGTTGGTACACGCGCCCATGCCTATGGCGATGTCGAAAAGATCCAGATCCGGGTCTATGGCTCCGGCCGAACCAATGCGTATTATGGACTCCACGCCGAATATGTTGAACAGCTCGTAGGAATAGATGCCCATGGACGGCATGCCCATGCCGCTGGCCATCACCGAAACACGCTTACCGTTGTAAAAGCCGGTGTAGCCCTGAACGCCGCGGGTGTTGTTGACCAGCTCCGCGTCCGTAAGGTAGGTCTCCGCTATCATCTTTGAGCGCAGCGGGTCGCCGGGCATAAGGACCGTCTTCGCGAAGTCCTCCGGCGAGCAGGTTATATGAGGGGTGAGGTTTGCGTGAGTCATTTCAGATCTCCTTTCGAAAACCGCAGTTTTTTCGTTAATGCCGGCAAGCCGGCTGCTTTACAGCAGCTCCGCCAGTTTATCTATCTCTTCGGGCGCGGTCGCCCAGTTTACCACGAAACGCACTATCCAGCGGCCGTCATCCGTCCTTGCCCAGCGGCTGAAGCCGACCTGCGGAGCCAGCGCATCCACCTGCTCCTGACTAAGCAGGACGAATATCTGGTTGGTCGGTGACGGCGCGGCAAGCTCCACGCCCCTGGACGCGAAGACATTCAGCAGTCTTTCCGCGGTCTGCGCGGTCTTCCGGCCTATCTCCCAATACAGACCGTCCGTAAACAGCGCGTCGAACTGGGTGCCTATCACCTTGCCTTTGGCAAAGAGCGCGCCGTGCTGTTTAAGTATCGTTATAAAGTTCTTTATGCCTCCCCTGGGGAACACAGCGGCCTCGCCGAAAAGCGCGCCGCACTTTGCTCCGCCTATGTAGAACGCGTCGCAGAGCTCCGCGATGTCCGGCAGCGTAACATCGTTGGCACTGCTGCCCAGAGCGTACGCAAGCCGGGCGCCGTCCAGATACAGTTTTATGCCGTACCTGCGGCAGACATCGCTTATAGCCGTTAGCTCGTCCAGCGAATACAGCGTGCCGAGCTCCGTGGGATGCGATATGTAGACGATCCCGGGCATCACGACGTGTTCGCGGCTGTCATCCGCAAGCCACTCCTCCATGACGTCCCGTATCTGATCCGCGCGGAGCTTTCCGTCCTTCTGCGGAACGGATATCACCTTGTGGCCGCAGTACTCCACGGCTCCCGCCTCGTGGGTGTTGATGTGGGCGCTTGCAGCGGCTATGACGCCCTGATACGGCGCTATGAGCGTGTCTATTACAACGGCGTTGGTCTGCGTTCCGCCGGACAGGAAGAATACCTGCGCGTCCGGCGCATTGCAAGCCAGGCGTATCTTGGCCCGCGCACTCTCTGAGTATGTGTCCGCGCCGTAAGCCGCGCCGCGTTCCAGGTTCGTTTCAAGAAGGCGCCTCATCACTTCCGGATGGGCGCCCTCCATGTAATCCGAAACGAAGCTTGGTCTTAGTTCCTGTGCTTTTCCGGAACCGTTCATTCAATTACCTCGAAACAAGTTCGTCCGCCTGCTTCTCCAGCTGCGCGCGCACCGCGACGTCAGGCCTTCCGAGCATCTTCACCGGGTTCTCCGCGAAGGTAAGTTCCTTGCAGCCGCCCAGCAGTTCCGCCATGCGTTTTGCGCTTGCGGGAGCCCATATTCCGGACTCTATCAGAGCCACGAAACGCTTCTGGTAGTTGTGAGCCGCCAGATCCTGAATGTAGTCTCTGACAGCGGGGAAAACGTCGCCGTTGATCGTAGGCGAAGCCAGCACCAGCTTAGACGATCTGAACGCGCCCTCGAGCGCTTCCGTGGTATCGTCCCTGGCAAGGTCGAATACTTCTATCTTCGGCTGACCCTTGCTCTCCAGCAGCGCAGCGAGCTCTTCCGCCAGCGCCTTGGTCGCGCCGTATACGGAAGCGTACGCGATGACCACGCCGTTCCTCTCCGGCTCGTAGGAGGACCACTTGTTGTAGAGCCCCACGCATTCCGCAATGTGCTTCCCGGTGATCACCGGACCGTGCAGCGGACATACCGCGGCGATCTCCAGGCCGGACAGCTTCTTAAGCAGCGCCTGCACCTGAACGCCGAACTTTCCTACTATACCGAAGTAGTATCTGGCGGCTTCGCAGGCCCAGTCATCGTCCCATTCAAAGGGCCCGAACCTGCCGAACGCGTCCGCGGAAAACAGCACCTTTTCGCTCTCCTCGTAGGACACCAGCACCTCCGGCCAGTGCACCATGGGCGCGCCGAAAAAGCGCAGCGTATGGGTACCCAGGCACAGAGTGTCGCCTTCCTTAACGACTACCGCGCGCCCGCTCAGATCCTTCTTGAAAAGGTTCTGCGCCATCTTAAGACCCTGAGCGCCGGTAACGATCTTCGTCTCCGGGAAGTGATCCAGGAACAGTTCCAGCCCCGCGCTGTGGTCCGGCTCCATGTGGTGCACCACCATGTAGTCCGGAGCCGTGCCGTCCAGATGTTCCATGACGCCTTCCAGCCACTCGCCGGCGAAACGTCCGTCCACCGCGTCCATGACGGCGGTCTGCTGATCGCGGATGATGTATGAATTATACGTAATACCATCAGGGACCGGGTACTGGCCCTCGAAAAGGTCGATATCCCGGTCCTCGACTCCTGCGTATAATATGTCTTTTGAAATGTTTAAAGCCATATTATCTCTTAAATTGTTGACTGAGCGTAAGCTTACTCGGTGACTTCCTCTACCTTTTCCTCGATGCCTTCCTTTATCTCCTTGGCATCGTCGTTAAGGGAAGCGATGACGGCCTTGGCTGCGTCGATGGCTGCCTTGAACTCGCCGATCTTTCCGATCTGCTCGGGGAATTTCTCCTGCGCAAGATCCGGGAACTGCTCGAACAGCAGCTTGCCCATGGCGGTGTATACGTCCTTGATGCCCTTCTCGGCCTCGGCGATCTTTGCCTTCTGCTTCGTGGTTTCAGCGAAATCCTTTGCCTTGTCGGCTGCGATAGCGGCGCCTTCCTTTGCCTTGTCGCCGATCTCTTTTACCTTATCCAGAAAACCCATCTTATTTCCTCCTTATCAATGATTAAGATGATGTACTTGCAACAGTATAATTATACTTTATTCCAAAGCTGTTGTTCAATACAACTTTGACGTTTCACAGAAAAAACTTAATGCGCGGGCGCCTCCGGCTCCGCAGGACTGTCTTCCACGCCTTTCTGTATCGTCTTAAGAAGCGACAGAGCGCTGCTGCAGGCGGTCGCGTTCTTCTTTATCACCAGGGATATCCTTGGCGAAAGGCCTCCGTATATCGTAAGCGCGGGTCCGAACTCGTCCATCAGCGCCGCGAACGCCTCCGGCCTAAGCGCGTTGCGTTCATCGAACTCCAGCAGTACCTTGTTGAGCTGCCTTACTGCTCTGGAAACTCCCAGACTGCTTGCGATGTTGCGTATCATGGCCACGTCCAGAAGGTTCTCCGCCTCCGCGGGCGGATCTCCGAAGCGGTCTATCAGCTCGCCCTCGACTTCCAGGCGGTCCTCGTCCGTCGCTATGGAAGATATCCTCTTGTACATGGAGAGCCGCGTAAACTCGTCGGAGATGTATCTCTCAGGGATGTACGCGGAAACGCCCAGTTCCACCTGAGTGTCCGCCTTGATGGGCGCCTCCTCCGGTTTCTGGCCTTTAAGCTCCGCCGCTGCTTCCTCCACCAGCCGGCAGTACAGCTCGTAGCCGATGGAGAGCATGTGGCCGGACTGTTCCACGCCCAGGATGTTTCCGGCGCCGCGAAGCTCCAGATCCCTCATGGCTACGCGGAAGCCCGAACCGAACTCCGTGAACTCCTTTATGGCGCGCAGGCGCTTTTCCGCCACCTCCGTAAGCACCTTGTCCTTCTTGTAGAACAGATAGGCGTAGGCCATGCGGCTGCTGCGCCCCACCCTGCCGCGGAGCTGATAGAGCTGCGACAGCCCGTAGCGGTCCGAATCCATGACTATCAGCGTGTTGACGTTGGGGATGTCCAGGCCGGACTCGATTATGGTGGTGGACACCAGAACGTCGAAACGCCCGGATGTGAAGTCCATCATCACGTCTTCCAACTGCTTCTCGCCCATCTGGCCGTGAGCCGCGCCCACGCGGGCCTCCGGCACCAGTTCCTCTATCCTGTCCGCCACGCGGTTGATTCCGCGCACGCGGTTATATACAACGTAGACCTGGCCGCCGCGTCCAAGCTCCCTCTTTACTGCGTCCGCTATCAGCTCGTCGTCCTGCTCCATTACGTAGGTCTGCACGGGGTAGCGGTCCTCCGGCGGCTCCTCTATCACGGACATGTCGCGCACGCCTATCAAGCTCATGTGCAGAGTCCTGGGGATGGGTGTCGCGGACAGGGTAAGCACGTCCACGTTCTCGCGGAGCTTCTTTATGGCTTCCTTGTGCTCCACGCCGAAGCGCTGCTCCTCGTCTATCACGAGCAGCCCAAGGTCCTTGAATTCCACGTCTTTTGAGAGCAATCTGTGGGTGCCGACCACAAGGTCCACCTCGCCGGTCTTAAGCTTGTCAACTATCTCATCCTGCTGCCTGTCCGTGCGGAATCGCGAAAGCATCTCCACGTTGAACGGGTAACCCGCAAATCTGTCCTTGAATGTGTTGTAGTGCTGGTTGGCGAGTATGGTGGTGGGCACGAGCACCGCCGCCTGCTTGCCTTCTTCCAGGCACTTGAATATGGCGCGGGCGGCGACTTCCGTCTTGCCGTAGCCCACGTCCCCGCAGAGCAGCCGGTCCATGGGGACAGGTCTCTGCATGTCCTTCTTTATCTCTTCCGCGCAGCGGAGCTGGTCCTCCGTCTCCTGGTACGGGAAGGCGTCCTCGAACTCCCTCTGCCATACGGTGTCCGGACCGAACTCGTGCCCCTGCGCAAGCTGCCTCTTCGCGGACAGCTGGATGTACTCCTCCGCCATGTCCTTGATGGCGGCCTTGGCTCTGGCCTTGGTCTGCTGCCATTCCGTGCCGGAGAGCCGGTTGATCTTCGGTTCAATGCCCTCGGAACCCACGTATTACTGGATGTTCTCCAG
>JAFZRK010000043.1 GCA_017619905.1 Bacillota bacterium | reverse complement strand
GTTGAGAGCCTGGGACATGGTGTTGGTGTCGACTACGGCGGAGATGACGATGCTGAAGAATATGAACAGCACTGCGACTATCTTGCCCAGCCAGGGAGCCTTAAGGCCCTTTGCTATGTAGTACATGGGGCCGCTGACGTACGTGCCGTCGTCCGCCTTTTCGCGATATTTCATACCGAGGGCGATCTCGCCGTACTTGGTAGCCATGCCGATTATGGCTGCCACGAGCATCCAGAACAATGCTCCCGGACCGCCTGCCACGATGGCTGTCGCTACGCCGGCGATGTTTCCGGAACCTACTACAGCAGAAACAGACGCCATTGCGGCCTGGAAGGAAGTGATCTCTCCTTCGCCGGCTTCTTTGGAGCCTTTCTTTGCGTCTTTAAATGTCTTTACGTAAGTTTCGTGGATCTGGAATCCAATGTTCCTGAACTGGATCCCCTTAAGACGAATGGTAAGGTAGATACCTACACCGAAGATAAGAATGATGGCGGGCCATCCCCAGACAAAGCCGTTTACGGCATCGTTGATGCTAACAATCGTGTCCATCAGCTATTCCCCTTTATTTCTATACTGAGAGTAAAACCTCCTTTTTGCTCCGGCTCACCGCTGTCCCCTGTCAGCACCGGTTGCAAGACCGACAAGGGTATACGATTATTATACATAATACGGGGGAAAATAAAAGACCTATTTTGTTTTTTTAAATAAAAAACCCAACAATATATTGTAGGGCTTTTAGTTAACGACGCTATATGTCCCCAAAAAACGGAGAAAGACGCAGAACGCGGGTAAATATTACGTCAACGCAGGATGTCCAGAAATCCCTTCAGGATGCGGGCGGTTATGCCCCAGACGGCGCGGCCCTCCCACAGATAGAACAGTTCCTTGTCGACGCGCCTGGGCCACTTGTAGTCTCTGCCGCCGTGGATCAGCTCGTACGGAAAGTCCTGATCCGGCTTTCTTACCATTTCTGACGTGCATACGACCGGATCGGTCTGCATGAAGTAGTCCAGAGGCACGGAGAACACCTCCGCCACCTCGTCTTCGGAGAAGCGCCCGTCGTAGCCGGAGAGCCAGGCGGCGAAGGGATAGACAATGCCGCTGGCGTTGTGGAACACGTCGCAGGCGCAGATGACGTCCAGCTGGTCCGGACTTATAAGCAGCTCCTCGGACGCCTCTCGAAGAGCGGTCTCAAGCGGCTCCTCGCCGTCCTGGATGGCTCCTCCGGGGAAGCATATGTCGCCCGGCTGCCGGTCTATGGCCTCGGAACGCACTTGAAACAGAACTTTTATTCCGTCAACTTCTTTAATTAGCGGTATTATGACGGCTGATCTCCTGCATCCTTCCTGCAGGATGATTCCCGGCGCCCTGCCCTTCAGCTTTTCGAAACTGTATTCCATTTGCAGCGTTCCTTCAGTAAATCGACCGGATCCGTATCAAAAGATCCCTTTCACGAATATCTCTATGCCTATCGCCATCAGTATTATGCCGCCCAGGATCGAGGCCTTTCCCGCCAGCTTCATTCCCAGTTTTTTCCCGAGAGTTATGCCGATTAGGCAGATCAGCAGAGTGACCACCCCTATTATCAGCGCGCACAGAACGGCGTCCTTTATTCCGTAATGCGAGATCGCGAATCCCACGGACAGCGCGTCTATGGACGTTGCCACGCCCATCACGAAGAGCGTCCGCGCGTCCATCCCGGCGGACTTGTCTTCACCTCCGCCTCTTATGCCCTCTATTATCATCTTGATTCCGATAAATCCGAGCAGTATGAGGGCTATCCACGGTATCAGCTTCTCAAACCAGCTGAACCAGCCGGCCACAGTGTGCACGCAGACCCAGCCGATAAGAGGCATGGCGAACTGAAAGGCGCCAAACACCCCGCAGATCGTAAGCGCCCTCTTAGCGTTCATTTGCGGCTCCGCAAGGCCGCTCGCCAGAGACACGGAGAACGCGTCCATGGCAAGCCCCACCCCCAGAAGCACACTGTTAAAGATAAAATCCCACATATTATACCAAAACCATGCCGCGTTTCCGCAGACATGGCATTATAAGCTATTCATCCGGCATTGCCCCGTAAAGGCGGATCAGTCCTCCACCTTCCTTATCTTAGCGCCCAGACCGGACATCTTCTCAACGAAGTTCTCGTATCCGCGCTCCACGTGATGTATCTGGGACACTTCCGTGGTGCCTTTTGCTACAAGACCCGCAAGGACCAGCGCGGCGCCTGCCCTTAAGTCCGTGGAGACCACCTGAGTACCTTCCAGAGGACACTTGTCGCCGGGAACGTACGCGTTCTTTCCTTCTACGCGTATGTTGGCGCCCATCTTGGAGAGCTCGGCCGTATGCATGAACCTGTTCTCGAAGACAGTCTCGATGACCGTGCTGGACCCCGATACCGTGGTAAGCAGAGCCATGAACGGCGCCTGCATGTCCGTGGGGAAGCCAGGGTAAGGCAGCGTCTTGATGTCCGTGGCGACCAGCTTGTTTATGTCGCCCCTTACGCGCATGCCTTCCAGTTCGTCCTGAATGACCGCCCCGCATTCGATGAGCTTCGCGATGACGGGCCTTACATGATCCGGCAGGCAGTTCTTAATGAGAACGTTGCCCCTTGTGATGGCCGCGGCGACCATGAACGTTCCGGTCTCTATTCTGTCGGGAATGACCGCGTGCCGTGTGCCGTGCAGTTTTTCAACGCCCTCTATCCTTATGGTATCCGTGCCTGCGCCTTTTATCTTAGCGCCCATCCTGTTGAGGAACGAAGCAAGGTCTACGATCTCCGGCTCCTCGGCGGCATTTTCTATTATAGTGGTGCCCTTTGCCACAGCGGCAGCCATCATGATGTTCTCGGTAGCTCCGACGCTGGGGAAATCCAGGTATACCAGAGCTCCGGTGAGCGAATCCGCATTGGCGTAGACCATGTCGTCGCTGATGAGTATCCTGCCCCCGAGAGCCCTGAGGCCCTTGGCGTGCAGGTTTATCGGGCGGTCTCCTATAGCGCAGCCGCCGGGCTGGGCTATCGTGGCCTTTCCGAGACGGGCCAGAAGCGGACCCATGACGAATATGGACGCCCTCATCAGTTTGACAAGATCGTAAGGCACTTCCGAGATATGGATCCCGCTGCCGTCCACGGTGATGGTGTGCTCTTCCCAGTCCTCCTCCACCTTCGCGCCCAGACTGCGCAGGATGCGGCACATGACGTCGATATCCTTGAGCCGGGGAACTTCGTTGATCTCGCAGATCCCGTCCGTTAGCACGGTGGCAGCGAGTATGGGGAGCGCGGCGTTCTTTGCGCCGCTTATCTCGACCTCTCCGTAAAGAGGTCCTGAATGTTCAACAATATATTTAGCCATAGTATGTATATTATATCATAAGGCAAATCATTGTCAAAATACGCTTGTAAAAAAGCCGGGATTATTGCATAATTAGGGAGATCGGAGGTGCAGATATGACATTCACAATCACACTTGACAGCCTGCTCAAAACGATACTGCTCATCTTAGGCATCGCAGCTGTAATCATACTTATCGTACTTATGGTAAAGGTCATCAAGGCGCTCAAGACTCTTCCCAACACCATGCGCAACGTGGACAGCATCGTAGACAATGTCGAGACTCTGTCTACCGCCGGCAGGGACGCGGTCACAAAGGCAAGCGCCGCGCTCACGGGCATCAAGCAGGCCGCTGACGAGAACCGCGGACCTGTAAGGGCTGCCACCAGTCTCATAGCCGCAACTACCGGACTTGTTGCGCTGCTCAAAAAGGACAAGGAAAAGAAATAAAGCATTTCGAATCAAAAAGGCAGGCCCTGCGGCCTGTCTTTTGTATTGCTCATCTCTGATAGATCCTGTCTATCTCCTCCGTATAGCTGCCGTCCTTGTTTCTTACGGCAAGCGGCGGCAGAACGGTAAGTTCGCTCCCTCCGCCTTTTACACATTTTAGGAGCAACAGGTTCGGGGCGTCCCCGGAATGCGGGCATACCATCCTCAGCTGCTTGGGCTCAAGACCGGTCTCCCTTGCGCAAAGCATTATGTCGGTCAGGCGCTGAGGCCTGTGCACCAGATAGAAACTGCCGCTCCTGCGAAGGACGTAGGATGCCGCGCGGAAGAAATCCGCCAGCCCTGCGCTGCTCTCGTGCCTTGCTATATCCTTGACCTGCTCTCCGCAGCCCTCGCCGCGTCCCTTTTCGAAATACGGCGGGTTGCAGACCACGGCGTCGAAGCTTGACGCTTTATAATATTCTTCTATGCGGGCGGCGTCGCCGCAGACAAAACCGAGCCGGTCCGAAAGACCGTTAAGCTCCGCGCTCTTTCGCGCAAGATCCACCGCGCCTTCCTGTATCTCCAGTCCGCTGACGTGCTCCGGCGAGTACCTTGCGCATACTATCAGCGCAATGGCTCCGTTGCCGCTGCAAAGATCCAGCACCCTGTCCGAATGCTTCACCCTGCACATGTCGGCAGCAAGAACGGAATCCACGCCGTAGCAGAACGATTCCGTATCCTGCAGCAGCTTAAGACCGCCGAACCCTATCTCGTCGACCCTTATGCCCAAGGCCTAGTCCTCCAGAGCAGCAAGATCCTGAAGCGGCGCGTCGGTCTCCTTGTTTCTGGACCTGCTGTTCTCGGGTCTCTTTGCCTGTTTCTTTTTGGGATCTCTGCTGATCTCCTCTTTTTTGTAGATATAGTACTCGGACGACAGTTTTTCCGGTTTGTCGGCGCTTCCCTCATCCAGCACCAGCCGCGATCTTATCCTGTTCTGCAGAATGCTGACGTCGTCCACGACGGCCTTGCCGTCCGGGGTGTCTATGTACTCGCCCGGCTGAGGCATGCCCTTGCGAAGCTCAAGATAAGTATCGTTCTCGTACTGCAGGCAGCACATCAGACGCCCGCACATCCCCGAGATCTTGGTGGGATTTAGAGACAGGTTCTGAGTCTTTGCCATCTTTATGGACACGGTCTCGAAATCGTCCAGGAAGCTGTGGCAGCAGAGCTCTCTGCCGCAGGGGCCAATGCCGCCCATCATC
>JAFZRK010000042.1 GCA_017619905.1 Bacillota bacterium | reverse complement strand
GACTCGTTCACGGATGTCCGGCCTTCTATTATCACGCCGTCCACCGGAATGCTCCCGCCGGGACGCACGACAAAAATGTCGTCCTTCTGGACCTGCTCTATACCTACTTCGGTCTCCTCGCCGTCTATCAGCAGCACCGCAGTCTTAGGCGCAAGCCGCATGAGGCCTTTCAGCGCGTCCGTGGTGCGTCCCTTGGACATGGCTTCCAGCATCTTGCCGACGGTTATGAGCGTGGGTATCATGGCCGCGGACTCGAAATACAGGTTCATACCGTATTCCATGACGGTCTGATGGTCTCCGCGCCCCTGCGCAAGTATCATTATGAACAGCTCCGCCAGCGAATACACGAAGGACGCCGTGGACCCGAGAGCCACAAGCGTGTCCATGTTTGGCGCGCCCTTAAACAGCGACCTGTATCCGGACGTGAAGAACTTTCCGTTTATTATCATGACGGCTATCGCCAGCAGCATCTCGAAGACGCCAAGGAACACGTGGTTCTCGAAAGCCGCAGGAGCAGGCCATCCCCACATCATGTGTCCCATGGAGAAATACATCAGGACCAGGAGGATGATGACCGAAAAGATAAGCCGCTTCCTTAGTTTAGGGGTCTCCTTGTCCTTGAGCGCCTCGTCGTCCGCCCACGAAGGGACGGAGCCGCCTGCCGCGCCTGAAGACGCCCCGGAGCCGTTCTTTCCTCCGCCTTTGACGGAAGCCCCGTAGCCCGCGTCTACCACTGCCTTTATTATCTCCGCGGCGGATGCGCTTCCTTCCACTCCCATGGAGTTGGTAAGAAGACTCACCGAGCAGGACGTCACGCCCGGTACGGCGCTCACTGCCTTCTCCACCCTTGCGCTGCATGCAGCGCAGCTCATTCCTGTAACGTTGTACTGTTCCATTCCAAGATCCTTTGTACGGTCCGCAGTCCCGCGGGCTTTACTTCATTACCTTCTGAAGAGTCTCCACCAGTTCGTCTATGGTCTCCTCTTTGCCGCTGCGCAGATCGTCCGCTACGCAGCTTTTCATGTGCGAGGCCAGAAGCTTTCTGGAAAAGCTGTTGAGCGCGGAATTGACCGCGGATACCTGCACCAGTATGTCCGGGCAGTAGGCGTCTTTCTCCAGCATGTTCTGAAGACCGCGCACCTGTCCCTCTATCCTTCTGAGCCGGTTCATAAGATCCTTGTATTCGTTTTCGTCCCTGTGCTTGGTACGTTCGCAGCAGCAATCGCTCATTGTGATCCTCCGTCTGACTGACTATATAATACCCCGGCAGGGTATCTGTTCCTAAGCACAGAATATACCCGCCCGGGGTATTTGTCAAGCATGTTTTTCAGAGGACAAGACTAGCGTTCCGACAGATACTGCGCAACGGTCCTGATGACTGTCTCTCCCGCCCTTCGTACGGACTCTTCATCCATGGACGGCGCTTCCGGATGCCCCATGCTGTCAAGATACGGGACGTGCACGAAACCGCACGGGACCGGCCTTCCCTCCGCTGCGATGCTGTCCAGCAAACTGTACATAAGACAGTTGCAGACGAAGGTCCCTGCCGAGTTCGACACGGATGCCTCTAGCCTCTCTTCTTCCAGGGCCGCAACTATCTTCTTAATAGGAAGCGTGGAAAAATAAGCCGCGGGTCCGTCCGCGCGGACCGGCTCGTCCTCCGGCTCCGCCCCGTCGTTGTCCGCCATCCGCGCGTCCTTGCAGTTGACAGCGATGCGTTCCACTGTTATCCCTTTTCTTCCGCCGGCCAGACCGAAAGACACGACTGCGGAGGGCTTAAGACCGCGCAGCGCATCCATTGCCTCCTCGGGAGCCCGCTCGAAAGACACAGGCAGGATCAGCTTGCGTATACTGTACCCCGCGTATTCGTCCGGCAGCTCCTCCACCATTTTTACAGTCGGGTTAACGCTGTCTTTACCGAAAGATTCAAAGCCCGTGACCAGTATCGTTCTCATTTCCGCGCATTCCTCCGTTTCAGGACCATAATACCCTTAAGACCCTTGCATTGTCTATAAAATAACAGGTTTTTAACCATTTTTGTATAACACGTTCAGTTATACTTTGATATAATGAGCGGGTACAATTAACGAAATAATAAAGAAACGTATTATTCAATTCAGGGAGGCATTCTATGTCTGAGAAAAGTATCTCGAAAAAGTGGATCCTCATAGGGATCGCTGCCGTTCTCATCATCCTGTCCAGCGTTCTTCCTCTTCCGGAAGGACTTACCAGACAGGGCATGCAGTCGTTCGGCGTCATCCTGGGCGCCATAGTCCTGTGGGTAGGCGAAGCGATGAACATGGCCATCGTAGGTATCTTCATGGCCGCGCTGCTCACCTTCATGGGCGTCATGACCCCGGCCGACATGTTCAAGGGCTTCGGCGGAAGCGTATTCTTCTTCATGGTAGGAACCATGTCCATCACCACCGCGATGGCATCCACCACTGTGCCCACCAGACTCGCAGGACTCATCATGAAGTGGGCCAAGAACAGCCCCAGGAAGCTGGTCGTAGGTTTTGCCATTGGTACGGCGGTCCTTTCCTCGATCATGTCCAACATCCCTACCTGCGCGCTGTTCGCGTCTCTGGGCATCGCCGTAATGAAGGCGAACGGAGACCCCAAGCCCGGTTCTTCCAACCTCGGTAAATGCCTCATGATCGCCATACCGGCCGGTTCCGTAATCGGCGGTTACATGACCCCTGCGGGCGGCCCGACCAACATCTTCGCGTTCAACTATCTGGCACAGATCGGACGCCCGATAACCTTCCTTCAGTGGATGGCCCAGGGCTACCCGATAGGCCTTGTCTGCGTAATAATCGTTGCTCTGTGGACCACGTTCATCCACAGACCTGAGGAGATAAAGGAAGAAGCTCTCGAGAAGGCCAACGAGATGATCCACGGCAACGGACCTCTCACCGGCAGAGAAAAGAGAGTCATAGGCGTAGTCGTCGCGATGTTCGTCGCATGGGTCGCCTCCTCCTTCGTTTCCAACACCAATCTGCTCAACGCTACCTGCGTAGCTCTGATGGGTACCTGTCTGTTCATGTTCCCGGGCATCGACGCTCTTACCTGGAACGAGTACTCCGAGAAAGGCGGCTGGGACGCTTCCTTCATGGTAGGTTCCGTAGGCGCTCTCGCGGATGCGGCCCTCTCCACCGGCGCTGCCAAGTGGCTGGTAAATGCCACGCTCGGCGGAGCGACTGCATGGAAGCCCGTCATGGTATTCCTTATGATATCGTTCCTCGTGTGCATAATCCACATACTGATCCCGTCCGGCCCTGCCGTAGCGGGCCTTGCGGTAGTTCCCATCGTTGAGCTTGCTCTTGCAGCGGGTGTTAACCCGGTAGCTGCGGCGATACTGGTATCCTTCTGGTCGGCCGTAACTTTCGTTCTGCCCACAGACGCGGTGCCGATGTTCACCTACAAGTTCAAGTACTATACCTTCGGCGACATGATGAAGTCCGGTATTCCGATATCAGTCGTCATAGCGGTCCTGGTAGCGATCCTTATCCCGTGGGCCGCCGGTCTGCTGGGAGTATAAACGCAGCGTCGGAAAAGCTGATATCCAAGCCCGGAGCACATCCGGGCTTTTTTGCTGCAGAAGTCGACAATGTTGTTGACAAACCTATAACTGTGGGATATTATACAAAACAATTAAAAATGTGAAATAAACTGCAGGAGTAAAAAATGGACAGACGAGTCATCAAGACAAAAAGAGCCATCAAGAAGGCGTTCTTTACCCTTCTCGCGGAAAAGGAAGTAAACGACATAAGCGTTACCGACATCTCCCGGCTCGCAGAGATAAACCGCAAGACCTTCTACAATTACTACACCGGAGTATTCCAGCTGGTTGACGAGCTGGAGGACGATATAATCAACAAGCTCCAGGCCACGCTAAAGGATCTGGATATCATCGAATGCCTCAAGAATCCTATCCGGCTGTTCGACCTTCTGGACAGCGCCATAGGCATCAACGACCCGTTCCTGCGCAACATGCTGGAAACTGAGAAGGTGTCCGGCTTCTTCAACAAGTTCGAGAGCAAAATAATCTGCCTGATCCGCGATGAAGTGGCCGGGCAGATGCACACGGACCCCACGGCGACGGAATACGTCATCCACTTCATACTGGCCGGCGAGATAAGCGTCTACAAGGCGTGGCTGAAATCCGACAGGAGCTATCCTGTTGAGGAGCTTGCCGCAATGGTAAACGAGCTGGCGCTGAACGGCGTCAGGAGCCTCGCCCTGAAGGACCGTCCCGAATGACAGAACGGATCCGCCTGCCTGAATCATACTTGTAAAAAATCGGCTCCGCGCTATTGACCGCGCGGGGCCGTTAATATATAATATCTTAAACCTCGGTAAGGCCGGGGCACAATTGTAAGTAGAGGCGCGGCTCGTCAGGAGTACCGCGGCGCAGAAAAGCTCCCCCGCAAGGAGCGCGCCGCGAAAAAGGGACTGCCGCCGAAGGCGCGTTAGGCAGGAGCGCGTCTGGGCAGACGGATAACATCCGGCTGACTGTCGCTTAGGCGGAGAGCTGTTACAATTGTTCGGACACGCTGTTTGCGTTTTATTTCGAACAGTCAGCATCAGCCGGGCAGACCGGTTTTTTTATTAGGGGCGCCGGGCCGCGGACAGAAAGCGCGGACTGCACCCGGAAAAGGAGAATCAAATGAAAAAAGTTATTTTCAGAGGAGCATGCACAGCGCTCGTAACACCCATGAACGAAAAAGGCGTGGATTACGATGCTCTGGAACGGCTGATCAACTGGCAGATAGAAGAAGGCATTGACGCCCTGCTCATCTGCGGCACCACCGGTGAGTGCGCCACTCTTTCAGACGAGGAGCACCGCGAGGTATTCCAGAAGGCAATGGACTTCTCCGGCCACAGGGTCCCTATGATCGCGGGTACCGGCTCCAACGACACCGCGTACGCGATAGAGCTCACCAAGGTCGCCTACGACATGGGCTACGACGCCGGACTTCTGGTATCGCCCTACTACAACAAGACCACCCAGGCGGGCCTCATCGCAATGTACACCGCCATCGCGGACAGCAGCCCTATGCCGGAGATACTCTACAATGTTCCCGGCCGCACGGGCATGAACATAGAGCCCAAGACCTATGCCGCTCTGGGCAAGCACCCCAACATCGTTGGAATAAAGGAAGCCAACGGCGACATGGAAAAGATAGTCGAGACCATGGCATACGCCGGAGACGACCTCTGCCTGTGGTCCGGCGAGGACGGCATGATAACCCCGATGCTCTCCATGGGAGCGGACGGCGTCATCTCCGTACTTTCCAACATTCTTCCTAAGAAGACCTCCGAGCTCTGCCACGCGTACTTCCGCGGCGACGTCAAGAAGAGCGCTCAGATGCAGCTTGAGCTTACTCCGCTCATCAAGATGCTCTTCTGCGAGACCAACCCCATCCCGGCAAGAGCTGCCGTAGCGGCCCTTGGATTCGGCGAGAACTACGTACGTCTTCCGCTGGTACCCATGACCGAGGCAAATCAGGCCAGGATGTTCGAGCTCATGCGCGAGCAGGGTCTCAACGTCTGATAAGACGGCGGACGTCAGACAGAGCGCAGGGCAGAAGCGTTTCAGGGATAAAGGAGGAGCCATGAGGATAATACTGCACGGAAGCACGGGAGCCATGGGCAAGGCCGTTACCGAGACGGTAAGCGCAGGCACCCACGAGATAGTCGCATTCGTAAGCCCTTCATACATACTGGCGGAGGACCGCAGGTACCCCTCTCTCGGTGATTTCACCGGAAGAGCGGACTGCATAATAGATTTCTCCAACCACGCGGCCACGAAGGTCCTGACGGAATACGCCGCGCAGCGCGGGATCCCGCTCGTTATAGCCACCACCGGTCAGACGCCGGAGGAACTGGCCATGATAGAAGAATGCGCAAAGAGCACGCCCGTGTTCCTTTCCGCAAACATGTCCATAGGCATAGCCGTGCTGGCAAATCTTGCGAAACAGGCAGCAGCGGCCTTCCCGGAGGCGGACATAGAGATCGTCGAGTATCACCACAACAGGAAGCTGGACGCCCCGAGCGGCACGGCAGTGATGCTCGCCAACGCCATTAAGGAAGTGCGTCCGGACAGCAGTCTCGTGGAAGGAAGATCCGGACACGGTAAGCGCCAGCCGCAGGACATAGGCATTTCCGCCGTACGCCTGGGCAACGAGGTTGGTACCCACGAGATATACATAGCCACACAGACCCAGCGCATCAAGCTGGAGCACATGGCGCAGAGCCGCAGTCTGTTTGCGGAAGGCGCGGTGCGCGCGGCGGAGTTCCTCATCGAAAAAGGCCCCGGTCTCTACGGAATGAAGGACCTCATCGGCTGAGTTCCGGGCACATAAGAACGCAGCAAACATTACGGCACACAAAAACGCCGGACTTCGAAATGACCGAAGCTCCGGCGCTTTTTATTCTGAATTCTATATTTCCTCTTTTACCTCTGTGCTGTCGGCAGCATCGGCCTGTTCCGCCACGATCTTTTCGAGCGCCTTCTTCTTTTTGCGCTTCTCCAGTCTGGGGAACGCGTATTCATCCAGCAGATAGACGATGATCGCGGAGATCGGTATTGAAAGGAATATTCCCACGACTCCCATGATCCGTCCGAATACGACTATCGAGATCATGATGAGTATTCCGGGAACGTTCAGGACTTCGCCGAACATCTTCGGCTTTATGATGTATCCGTCTATGGTCTGCAGTATTACCGTAAAGACCAGGAACCACAGCGCGTAAATGGGATTGGCCAGCAGCAGGATCACGACACCTGTTACGGCGCCTACGATGGGACCGAAGGTTGGCACCAGATTAGCGACACCGACGACTACGGAGATGACCAGAGCGTAAGGCATTCCTACTGCCACCATGAATATGTAATCCACCACTCCTATCAGCAGCGCGTCGATAAGATCCACCGTAATGAACTTAGCGAAGATGGTATTGAATTTAACGCCTACCGCGGAGATCTCGCTGTAATGCTCGTCATTGGTCGTAAGCTGCAGGACCCTCTTAAGCAGATTCAGCACTCTCTGTTTGCCTGCCAGGAAGTATATGGCGATTATGAACCCTATTCCCCAGTTTATGGTGCCAGCCGTGAAACTGGAGGATTTGGAAATGATGGTCCCGATGTTGTCAAGCAGCAGAGTGAGCGCCTTGCTCAGCAGGCTGCCTTCGCTGCCTATCCATCCCTTGATCGTATCCACCAGATCCGGAGGCACGAAATCCCATTTGTCGATGAGTTCCTGCAGTGATACCAGATAGGAATCGATGTTCTCTATGAAGCCGCCGATGCTGGTTATCATCTGCGGTATCAGGGAATACAGCAGCAGGAACAGCAGCAGGACCAGGACGATGAGGGTGAGCACCACCGAAAGGCCCCAGGATACCTTTCTGTTCTTGACCCTTTTGAAAATGGTCTTGTCGTAGAATATCGCGAAAGGATTGAGTATGTACGCAATGCCTGCGCCGATGACGACCGGAAGCAGTATCCGGAATACGTATTTCAGCGAGCCCCATACTACGCCGATATGGGAGACCGCAACAAAAAACAGGACCACGACGCAGGCCCCGAGGACCAGCGAGCCCCATTTCTGCTTCATCTCCTGCCATTTCTTCTTCATCTCTTATCCCCTTGTTCCGACAAAAGTTCTTCATTTGATTATACAGTAAAAGCACCGCGTGTAAAAGCATTGTTTTTCTGTTATAATCATATTTGTAAAGAATCGTTCGCAACGGAACGCTGCCCCCGCGGCAGCTCAAGGAGGACAAAATGTACAAACTCTGGGAAGCGCTGGAAGGCGCAAAGCAGCTCAAATGGGTGGAGCTGTCGCACTCGCTCAACAACGACAGTCCGTACTGGGCCGGCATTCCGGAAGGAAGCGTGGAGCTGGGAAAGACGGTATTCGACTGGGGCAACCCCATGCTGGAGTGCCGCATTCAGACATTCAAGTTCCCGGGACAGTTCGGAACCCACATCGATTTTCCCGGCCACTTCATTAAAGGCGCTCCTCTGTCGGAGACCTTCGGCGTCAAGGACGGAGTGTTCCCGCTGTGCGTGATAGACATTACGGACAAGGTGGCGGAAGATCCCACCTACGCAGTATGCGTGCAGGACATAAAGGATTACGAAGCTAAGTACGGCGACATTCCGGACGGAGCTTTCGTGGCTCTCCGCACAGACTGGTACAAGAACTGGCCGGACATGGACAAGCTCTCCGGCATTGCGGAAGACGGCAGCGAGAACTTCCCCGGCTGGTCGCTGGACGCCCTTAAGTACATATACGAGGTAAGGAACGCCGCGGCAAACGGCCACGAGGCGCTGGACACCGACGCTTCCAAGGAAGCCGCCAAGGCGGAGGACCTGGCCTGCGAAAGATACGTCCTTCAGATGGGCAAACTGCAGGTGGAAGTCCTCAAGAACCTGGACAAGGTAGCCCCTGCGGGAGCAGTCATATTCGTCGCGTGGCCCAGGATAGAAGGCGCCGTAGGCCTTCCGGTAAGGTGCTGGGCAATAACTGAGTGATCCCCACCGGGCATGTATCCGTAAAACGAAACATTGATCATAAAGAACAAGACCGCTCCGGCAAGTGGCGGTCTTTCATTCTGTGTCTTTTTCTTTCTTGAGCTGCTGTTTCAGCTTCTGCCTGGTCGGGTGCTTCTTGTCCTTGAAAACTGCGCTCTTCCTGGACATCAGGACCCTGTTCAGCTCTTCGTTCCTGTATTTGCTCATATGTCTTCGCCTTTCTTGTATTCCGTGTATTTCGCGGCGCTGCCTATGGCCAGGTCCACCGGGTACTTCGCCTCGTTCCTGGACATCTTGCTGTTGACGATCTCGTCCTCGTCCAGGCCAAGCTCGTCCAGAAGGTTGCGGCAGTAAACGATGACGTCCGCCAGTTCCTCCTTCACGTGCTCCATGTCGTACTCCGTGTCGCTCCACTGGAAGCACTCCAGAAGCTCCGCGGCCTCTATGGCTATGGACTTCGCCAGATTGGACGGGGTGTGGAACTGATGCCAGTCGCGGTCGTCCGTAAACCTGCGTATGCGTTCTATCGTAGCGTCTTTCATCGCCTGCTTCTCCTGTGCTGCTTTTCTTTCTCTTCGCCGCAGATGGGCGTCTCCATAAGCTTCTTGACTTTCTCAGCGCTGTATCCTTTGCTGAACAGATAGTAGAGCTTCGCTACCGCTGCCTCCGTCGTAAGGTCCCGTCCGCTGACCGCTCCTGCCTCCGCAAGGGCGCTGCTGGCTTCGTAGGCGCCTAGACTCACCGTGCCCTGAGGACACTGCGAACATACCGCAAGAACGGTACCGTGCTCCATCGCCTTTCTGACTATCGGAAGCAGTTCGCTGCCGCCGTTGGGAATGTTGCCTGCGCCGAAAGTCTCTATCACTATGCCCTTCAGTTTTTCGGTCATGATCTGGTCGAACAGACTGAACTGAATGCCCGGGAACACTTTTATTACGCCTATCGGTATCTCCTCCAGAACCTGCAGTCTGAACGGCTTCCGCTCCCTCTTAAGGAACGCGGACTCGTTGTATTCGACGGAGATGCCTGTCTCCGCAAGAGGCGGATAGTTGGGCGATACGAAAGCGATGAGCTCGTCAGCGGAATACTTGGTGGCCCTGTTGCCGCGCAGCAGCTTTCCACCGAAGAAGATGCATACCTCCCTCGCCCTGCCCTCCGCGGCTATCAGCATGGATTCTATGAGGTTGGTGCGTCCGTCGCTTCGTATCTCCGCCAGCGGGATCTGGGATCCGGTAAGGATGACCGGTTTGTCAAGGCCCTCCAGCATGAAGGACAGCGCCGAGGCCGTATACGCCATGGTATCCGTGCCGTGCAGGATGACGAAACCGTCGTAGCTGCCGTAATGGTCCGCGACCATCCCGCCTATGCGGTTCCAGTCCGAGACCGACATGTTGGAAGAATCCAGCAGCGGCTCCGTTTCTATAAGGTCCCACTGAGGCATTGGCTGCGCCTTCAGAAGGTCCATGCCTTCGAGCTGCGCTCTGAAAGCCGCTCCGTCCGGCACGTAGCCCCTTCTGGAAGCCGTCATGCTTATGGTTCCGCCTGTATTTATGATCAGGATCTTTGACATTGCGATGACCTCTTACCGTTATTGCGGATCGTTCGTCCGCTTCGATTATATACGTTTTGCATTCTAAGTCTAGAGTAATCTGCCCTGGGACTCAGAATCTGCAGCTCCTGACCGCATCGCAAAGCGACGGATCGGCATCCGCCTTCACGGGGCTGTAGAACGCCTTCTCCAGAAGCCCCGCAAGGGTCCTGAGCGCTTCCGAGGACGCTCCTTCCTGCCCTTCCGCGAGCCGTGAGACGAACTCCGGACCGCTTTCCGAGGGCCTTTTTGCGTCCGAGCCGGGTACATGCCTCTCGCACCATGCCAGAAGCCCGGCGGGCGTATTGCGGTAACGGATGCAGTCCACGCGGTACTTAAGCCCCGCGGCAAGCGCCGAGAACATGTCCTTAAGGCCGGAAGATACGCCTCCGCTCCTTACGACCTGCCTGTTGTTGAGCCGCACGGAACGCGTACGCCTGAGCCGTATCCTGCGCACCATGAGCACGAAAGCCGTTATGACCGCGATGACGAGCAGCGCCGTAAGCACGTAGAGCAGGATGATGGACGTTCTGGACGGTTCCACCATTTCCGGCGGCGCCTCCTGGTTGTCCGGAATCTCTATGTCTATCGGCACAGACCCTTCCGGGTCCGCAAGCGATGCCAGCCAGTCGCAGAAAGCCACCCACTTCGACCACAGGAACGAAGCAGCGGCAGCTATCAGTCCGAAGAACCCGCGTATCACCGAGATCACCGCGCCTGCGGCGCTCCCTGCCCCTCCGCTTCCAAACAGCGCTGCAGCCGCAGCCACGAGGGCTATTATCGCCAGAAGGATCAGCGGTAGGATCCTGCCCGCGCTGCTTCCGACTGCGGCATCCTTATCCGAGCGTATCATCGCCAGGGCCAGCAGGAGCATGAGCACTGCAGCGCCTAGCAGATACAGAGCAGGCCCTGAGTGACCGGCTTTAAGATAGTGGTCCGAAAGTATCAGCAGGACTATCAGCAGAAGCCCCGCGTCGAACCTTCGGGACAGTTCCGCCGGCTTTATGTCGGACGCTGAAGCGTTCGCGAGCACCGCCGACACGCATGCAAAGACGATGGAAGTCATGAGACGGAAGTTGAACGTATCCGGGCCGGTCTTCATAAGGAACTGCACGGCCGCGATTCCGGCGGCGCAGATAACTATCTGTATAAGAATATAGCCCAGCAGGTTGATGCCCTTGAACGACAGGTATCTTCCGACGCAGTAGCACAGCGCGAATCCCGCGGCAGGCACGAGCACGGGAAGAAGTACATCTCCCGGCTCCGTTATCACCACCAGGAAATAGAAGAACCAGAAGAACGCTCCTGTCGAGAACAGTATTCTGGAAAGGCCGCAGACGGCAGCAGTCGCTCTTCTCATCGCAGCAGCTCCGTTTCTTCTATTGTGCGGCCCGAACCGTCGTCCGACGGAAGGACGTACCATACCGGCAGCGGCTGGGCAAGCTCCAGCGCGTCCAGCGCGCGCCTCTTCTCAAGCGCTATGCAGAATATCTGCCCTAGCTGATGGTAATGCCCGGATATCCATTCCAGGGGAAGCTTCGCGGGCCCTCCCTGATACTCGATCTCCGCAAGCGCGGTGAGGAGCGTGTCCGTACCGGGATCCCCTTCGTCAGGACGGACTACTCTTCCCGGACGCGCGGCGGTATCGACCGGCTCTTCGCCCTTTACGGCGTATCCGGGTATCGCCAGAGAGCACAGCACGCCTTTGGAACAGAGCTCAGCGGCGACCGAACCGGCGACGGACAAAGCGTGTTCCAGCTCGTCCTCCAGCACGCGATACCTTACCGTTCCGCCGCTCTGCGCCGTCGGATCCTCGGTAACGGAGAAGCTCTCCAGATCCACGAGTATGCACGCACGGCGCACGTCCATCTTTTCTTTTATGTTTACGAGCAGTTCCCCGCCTTTCGCAAGGAGCCGCCAGTTCAGATCCTTAAAGCTCTCGCTGCCGCTGTATTCGCGCACGTTCTTTACCAGCGTGGGGTCGGAATAGAAACCGTTCCGGGAGACCTCCAGCTCCGACAGCCGGCTCAGTATGCAGTTCACGTTCACGTCCTTGAGCGCGGGAAACACGATGACCCTCAGACCTCCGTCCAGAGGCAGGTCCTTTGTATCTTCCGAAAGGCCGAAACCGTCCCCGGAGGACGCCTTTACGTGCCCGAAGCTGCAGACTCCGCGCTTTACCGCCTTCAGTTCTTCCGTCCATTCCAGCGTCTGCCTGCCCATCACCCACGAAAAAGCCGCGGCCTCCCCTTCGGAAGACACGCAGCCCCTGTCTGCCTCCGGCAGCTCCGCGCTTAGCCATACCACAGGAAGGAGCTTGCTGTTGGAAAGCTTTATCCTTACAGGAAGATCGTCGCCGGGGAACCCGCAGACGTCAGGCCTGTCCGTACCTATGCTCAGCTTTCTGAGCGCCGTCCTGGTCCACAGCCAGGAAATGAGGCACAGCAGAAATGCTCCCGCAAGCACCGCGAACAGGACATCTATCCTCAGATATGCCGAAAGCAGGGCCAGCGCCGCGAGGACGGCAAGCCCTGCCGGATTTACGAAGCTACTTTTTATCTGCTGCATCGAAACGTTCCTGGCCTTCAGGCGGTACCGCAGTCTTCCCGAGGATATCGGAAAGCACGTCGTCCGCGCTGCGTTTTGCGTACTGGGCAGCTCTGGACAGACGCACCCTGTGCGACAGCACCGGCAGGAATATCTGCTGGATGTCCTCCGGAGTAACGTAGTCCCTGCCGTTCATGGCGGCCAGCGACTTTCCGCCCTGATAAAGATATATGGAGCCCCTGGGCGAAGCGCCGCTCTCCAAGTCCTTGTTGTCCCTGGTGGCCTGCACCAGGTCCACTATGTATTGCTTTACGAAATCGCTCACGAAGACGGAACGTATCTCCTCGCGCATTCCTATGAGATGCTCCGGTCCGGTGACCGCGTTGACTACGGAAAGATCAACTTCGTCGCCCAGCGAGGAAAGTATGCGCTTCTCCTCGTCCTTGTCCGGGAAACCAAGCGACAGCCGAACGAAGAACCTGTCCATCTGAGCCCACGGAAGCATGAAGGTGCTCTCGCGCTCCACCGGGTTCTGCGTCGCCAGCACGAAGAATGGCTTAGGCAGCGCGTAGGTGTCGTTGTCAATGGTCACCTGCTCTTCCTCCATGGCCTCCAGCAGCGCCGACTGCGTCCTGGGGATGGCGCGGTTTATCTCGTCCGCCAGCAGTATGTTGGTAAAGATGGGGCCTTTTACGTGGCGGAACTCCGCGGACTTCTGGTCGAAGACCGTCATGCCGGTAATGTCCGAAGGCATGAGGTCCGGCGTGAACTGTATGCGCCTGAAACCGCAGCCCAGAGCCCTTGCCAGCGTCTTTACCAGCGTGGTCTTGCCGCTGCCCGGCAGATCGTCCAGCAGCACGTGGCCGCCCACGAACACAGACATCAGTATCAGCGATATCTGATCGTCCTTGCCGACGAATATCTTGGAAGTCTCTTCCTTTATGAGTCTGGTGCATTCTTTTATGGTCATGATGCTTTCCTCGCGACTGCGGGCGCAAAGCCCTATACATTTACCCTAATATATAATTATATATGTTTTGGATGTTCATTAAAAGCCAAACGTTTCGCCCGGTCCGCCGGGCATAGTGGCGCTAAGCCCGCTAATATGTTATAATCTTTCAGATCGATCGAACTATCGGGAAAGGCGGCAAAAATGAAAAAACTGTTCTACGCTTACCTCTTCATATTCATAAACATCAACTTTACCATTAATAACACGGCTCAGCTCTGCATTACTCCGACCTTCGTCGGATACATAATCCTGCTGCTGGCGCTGCGCGAACTGGAAAGCGAGAGCGAGGAATTCCCGCGGCTCAGACCTTTCGCGATGGGGATGGCGGTATACACCGGAATATGCTGGCTGCTGGATCTGTTCGGCGTCGGAAACACAAGCACAGGCGGAACGGTGATCATCCTGATACTGTCGCTCATCAGCACGGTCATCAGTTTGTACATACTTCACTGCGTGATCGAAGGCATCTCCGACATGGAGTACAATTACGGCGTGGATCTTGGGGGCGACAAGCTGAGATCTGTCTTTAAGGTGATGGTCGTTGCCGAGATCGTAGCGTTCGTTTTGCTGATCATACCGGCGCTTTCGGTGGTCGCCATGCTTGTAGGCGTAGTCGCGACCATAGTTCTCCTTGTGCGCCTGCACGCTGCTTCCAAGGGCTACGAGGATCTTGAATGGAAGAAGTGGCAGGATCGGCAGAACTGATCCCCCGCGGACCGCAAAGCATTGACCCGCAATAAACAACGGCCCCTCCGCAGCCATGCGGAAGAGCCGTTTTCTTTACGGTACAGCCGTAGGACTCAGGTCCTGGCTTTCTTCATGAGGACCTGGTCGGATTCCATTATCACGACATCGTCCTGATTGACCAGCTTAAGGTTCTGCTTAAGTATGCCTCGGCCCGGCTTGGAGCTGTGGCGTATCTCCGTGGGAGTTACGATGACCCTTACGGCGTCACCTATCTTAAGCGGCGCCAGGTATTTGATGGTGCACTCCATGAACGCTATCGTAGTACCTTCCGCGGTGCCGATCAGGTTGGTAAGACCCGTGGACATTATGAAACCAAGCGTATCCGGCGCGTATCCGGGAACGAAACTGTAATCTCCGGACAGCCGCGCGAATTCCACCGCGTCGCTCTCCGTTATGATCCTGTCCTCGCTGACGTGCGCTTTTCCTATCTCGTAGTCTTCCAGATAAAGGCCTCTGGGTTCGTGCTTTGCGTACATGTCCTTGCCTCCTATCCTCTGGTCCTCACCAGCACTGTCTGATGCGACTCCATCGTTACGGTATCATCCTGCGTCACGAGCAGCACCTTCTGCTTAACTATGCCGGTGCCCGGCTCCGTTCCGGGCAGCTTCTCCTCCGGGATGACTATGGCGCGCACCGTCGCTCCGATGCGAAGCGGCGCGGGGTACTTGACCGTCATCTCAACGGTCCTGATGACCGTTCCGTCGCCGAAGTTCATAAGGTGCAGAAGTCCCTGCGACATTATCAGGCCCAGTGCTCCGTGGGCTATCCTGGTGCCAAAGATCGTGGTCTTTCCGAACTCATCGTCCGTGTGGAGCGGATTGAAGTCGCCGGAAAGCCCCGCGAACCTCGCGACGTCCGACTCCGTAACGGTCCGGTTCTGCGTTACGTATTCCTTCCCTATCTCGTAGTCCTCGAAATACAGACCCTTCGGTTCGTGTTTCTCAAGCATAGTTTCCTCCTGCCCGGCGGTCCGGGCGATCGCCCTGCTGTTTCTGTCTGCCTTTCACCTGAGCATCTGCCCGGCGATTATCATCTGCTGTATCTGGCTGGAGCCCTCGAATATGGTGAAGACCCTGCAGTCCCTGTATTTGCGCTCTATCTCCGAGCCCTTCATGTATCCGTATTCTCCGTGTATCTGCAGCGCCGCGGCGGCCACCTGATTGCAGGTCTCGCTGTTGAAGTACTTTGCCATTGAGGCGTACATTCCGGCGTCCGGATATCCCAGGTCCTTTTTCTGGGCTGCCGAATAGACCATCTCCCTCATGGCGGTCACCTTGGTGTTCAGGTCTGCCAGCGTAAAGCTTACCGACTGCTGTTTTGCCAGCGGTCTGCCGTTGTACTGCGTCTCCTTCGCGAACCTGACGGCCTCGTCCAGGCAGCCCTGAGCCACTCCCAGAGCTATGCCGGCCACGGCCAGCCGTCCGTTGTCCAGAGTCTTCATTGCGTTGACGAAGCCCTTGTTCTCCTCGCCTATGAGGTTCTCCGCGGGAACGAACACATCCTCCAGAATTATATCACCTATGGGGTAGCCCGCAAGACCCATCTTATGCTCCGGCGCGCCTCTGGACACGCCCGGGGAATGCAGATCCACCAGAAACGCGGATATTCCCTTCGATCCCGCGTACCTGTCCGTCTTCGCGAAGAGCACGGCGTAGTCCGCCAGCTGAGCGCCGCTTATGAAGCACTTGCGGCCGTTGAGCAGATAACCGCCATCGACCTTTTCCGCTTCCGTAAGCATGCCGCTGACATCCGAGCCCGCCTCCGGCTCCGTGAGCGCGAAGCAGATCCTTATGTCCAGATTCACCACCATCGGCAGATACTTATCCTTCTGCTCCTTGGT
>JAFZRK010000041.1 GCA_017619905.1 Bacillota bacterium | reverse complement strand
TAAGGACCTTCTTGTTAACGGTCTCGTCCGTCTCGGCAAAGT
Source organism: Bacillota bacterium (assembly GCA_017619905.1). Lineage (GTDB taxonomy): Bacteria > Bacillota > Clostridia > Peptostreptococcales > Anaerovoracaceae > RUG13409. The sequence goes on along the minus strand of JAFZRK010000041.1, from coordinate 4,890 downwards.
ATTGCCTGCGCTCGGAGTGCCCTATTACGCAGTAGTCCACGCCTATCTCCTTGAGCATGGCAGCGCTCACCTCGCCGGTGTACGCGCCTTCGTCCGCCCAGTGCATGTTCTGTGCCGCAACGCCTATGCCTGTGCCCGCGAACGCTTCCTTAAGCGCCCACAGCTGGGTGAACGGCGCCGCTATGGCTACCCTTACGTCGCTGGGCTTGTACAGCTTCTTGAACTCTTCCGCGAACGCCTTTGCCTGCTCCGCGGTCTTGTACATCTTCCAGTTTCCCGCGATGAATGGTCTTCTCATTAATTGATCCTCCGATCTTTATCAGGTCATTCGTCCTTCTGAAACACCAGTGAAATGGCTTCCGTATCTCCCAGTCCTCTTGTATCTATGGGCACATATCCGGAATATTCCCAGCCATCCTCTATACGTTTTCTTATGATCTCTTCAGCTCCTTCAAACGTATATTTTGTGCCTTTGAAAGGCCCGTATCCGCTGAGCGTGGAGCTGACCCTTACAAACTCGACCTTTTTCATAGTACTGATTACTTGTCCTGAAGCACGGCAACGCCCGGGAGGATCTTGCCTTCCAGGAACTCCAGCGAAGCGCCGCCGCCCGTGGAGATGTGGGTGATCTTGTCTTCAAGACCGAACTGCTTCATTGCGGAAGCGCTGTCGCCGCCGCCCACGACCGTGGTAGCGTCGGATTCGGCCATCGCGTAGGCGACTGCCTTGGTGCCGTCCGCGAACTTCTCAAACTCGAACACGCCCATCGGTCCGTTCCAGACTACCGTTCCGGCCTTCCTGACCTCGTCCGCGTACGCCTCGGCTGTCTTAGGACCTATGTCCAGACCCATCCAGTCCTCGGGCATCTCCTTAATGTCCACGACCTTGCTCTCAGCGTCCGCCGCAAACCTGTCGGCGATAACGGTGTCCACAGGCAGCATCAGCTTGACGCCCTTGTCCGCCGCCTTCTTCTTAAGATCGTTGGCCAGATCCAGTTTGTCCTCCTCGCAGAGGGAATTGCCTACCGGATATCCCGCGGCCTTTACGAAGGTATAAGCCATGCCGCCGCCGATGATTATGGTGTCGGCCTTTTCTATGAGGTTCTCAATGACGCCTATCTTGTCGGAGACCTTTGATCCGCCCAGGACCGCAACGAACGGTCTCTTCGGGTCGTTTACGGCCTCGCCCAGGAACTGGAGCTCCTTCTCGATAAGGAAGCCGCTGACCGCGGGCAGATAGTCCGCTATGCCCGCAGTGGAAGCGTGCGCTCTGTGAGCGGTGCCGAACGCGTCGTTAACGTAGATGTCCGCCAGAGAAGCAAGATCCTTCGCGAACTCCGGATCGTTGGCCTCCTCCTCTGCGCGGTAGCGGAGGTTCTGCAGGAGCATTACTTCGCCGGGGATCAGGTATCTTGCCTCGGCGCGGACCGCGTCGTCCACTACCTTGTCGCTGTCCGCGAACGCGATCGGCATCTCCAGAAGCTCAGCCAGCTTGTCGGCAACGGGGCGCATGGTGTAGTCCGGATTCGGCTTTCCCTTGGGGCGTCCCAGGTGGCTCATCAGGATGACGGAAGCTCCGTTCTCCAGAAGATACTGTATCGTAGGAAGCGCGGCGGTGATCCTGTTGGTGTCGGTTATTACGCCGTCCTTCATGGGCACGTTGAAATCGCAGCGGCATATGACGCGCTTACCCTTAACATCTATGTCCTTAACTGTTTTCTTCATGTTTGACTCCTTTACAACACTTGAAGATATTAGGTTTTTGCTCTATAATTATACATCATTGAGCAAAGTATTGCATTAACTGCTTGGAAATATACCGCATTTATCCGTTTATTTTCGGAGGAATACCATGAGCACCAAAGTAGCGCTCCTCGGGTTCGGCACGGTAGGCAAAGGCACCTACAACGCCCTCACCACCAACGCCGCGGAGATAGAAAGAAAGACCGGCAAAAAAGTAGAAGTCAAGAAGATCCTGGAGATCAACCCCAAGGTGATCGAGTCCGGCTACGCGCCCAAAGAACTCTTCACCCAGGACTACGACAGGATCCTGGCGGACCCGGAGATCAAGATCGTCGCGGAGATCATAGGCGGAATGGACCTTGCAAAGGAGTTCATCCTGAAAGCTCTGCGCGCGGGCAAGCACGTGGTCACTCCCAACAAGGCGGTCGTGGCTGCCAACTACGACCTTCTGCACAAGGTAGCGGAAGACCACGGCGTGCAGATCCGGTACGAGGCCTCCGTGGGCGGCGCCATTCCGGTGATCGAGACCATACGCAAGTCGCTGGTCGCCAATCAGATAACCAAGGTGGAAGGCATAGTCAACGGCACCACCAACTACATACTCACCAAGATGGAAGAGGAGAACATCTCCTACGCGGACGCTCTCAAGCAGGCACAGGCCAAGGGATTTGCCGAAGCGGACCCCACCGCGGACGTGGAAGGAATAGACTCCGCAAACAAGCTGAGCATACTCATAGCCGAGTGCTTCGGCATCTACATCAAACCGACGGATCTGGACAGGACCGGCATCAGCAAGCTTACCAGAGACGACCTGCGCCTTGCCACTCAGAACGGCTGCAAGCTCAAGCTCCTTGCGAGCGCGGAGCTTCAGGATGACGGCAGCGTCACGGCTTTCGTAAAGCCCACGCAGGTCCCCATGGACAATCCGCTGTCCACAGTGCGCAACGAATTCAACGCCATATACCTGCACTGCAACATGGCGGACAAGATACTGCTTACCGGACGCGGCGCCGGAAAGGATCCCACAGGTTCCGCAATGGCCGCGGACATTGTAGCGCTGGCGTAACAGATCATCGCGCAATTAAAAATGGCTGCCCCTTATCGGGCAGCCATTATTTATATTGTCGGTTTTTACCAGCCGGCGGTCTTGACTATCGTCCTGTCGGGCAGCACCCACAGCGCCTCCACGCCTTCCAGCCCCTCGGCAAAAGCCATGCCTTCCTCCGGATCCATGTTGAACAGCGCGGTTGAAAGCGCGTCCGCGCAGCCGGAATCCGCGGTCTGCACCGAAACGGAAAGATAGCGGCCCTCCGGCATCAGGGTCTCCCCGTCTATTATGTGGTGATACTTTCTGCCGTTGTATTCGTAGTACCTCTGGTACGCGCCGCTGGTGACCACGGAGCCGCTTGCGTTCTCTATTACCGCTATGTACGCGGAACCATCCGGGCTGTCCGGGTCCTGAATGGCAACGGTCCACGTGCCCTCCGGCTTACTGCCTATCATCCGCACGTTGCCTCCGGCGCTGATTATTATTCCGCCGACGCCCTTTGCCGCCCAGTCCCCCGCCTGGCTCTCAATAAGCTGCGCCACCTTCTCCACGGCCCAGCCCTTGGCGAACGCGCCCAGGTCCAGACTCATCTCCGGGTCGTCCAGACGCACGCGGCTGTTCTGAAGGTCCACGTATACGTCGTCCATTCCGCAGTGCTTCGCGGCTTCCTTAAGATCGTCCATGGAAGGAATATACGCCTTGGACGGATCGTCCAAGCTGAGCGTCCTGGCTTCGTGCCAGAGCTTCAGCACGGCGCCCATGGCTGCGTTCACCTTGCCGCCGGTCTGCTCGTAGACCGTCTTCGTGTAAGCAATAAGCTCTGCCAGCTCCGGCTCTACCTCCGTGAGCGCGCCCGTGCCTGCCAGCCGGTTGAGCGTTGCGGCGTTGTTAAGACCTTCGTACTCGTTGTAGATGTCGAACAACTCGTGGCGGCTGGAAAGCTCCCTGTGTATGACGGCGTTTACGGCGTCGAAGCTCTTGCGGTCCTTGCAGTAGGCCGTTACGGTCACGACGGTGTCGAACACGTCATAATACTGGTCGGAGAACTTGGTCTTCGCCCCATCGTTAATACTGCCGCAGCCAGAAAACACGACTGCGGCAGCTATTATGACTATTATTGTTTTAATGAACTTTTTCTTCAAAGTATTTCTTATCCGGAACTACTTCAGAAGCTTGAACTGCTCCAGCGCGGACGCTGCTGCGGCTTTGACCGCGTTGGACGTATCCGTTGCGCCGCTGAAAGCATCTATTGTCTTTCCGTCTATGGCGGAGAGCCCGGTGAACTGACCCAGGAACTTTTCGTCCTTAAGGGCGTCCTCGCCTATGGTCTCCTCGCTGCTGATGCAGACTATGCCGGTGATCTTTCCTTCCTTATCCAGGCCGACGATCAGCTTTATGTCCCCGTGATGGCCCTTGGCGACAGCCAGCACCGCGTAACCGGTATGAGCCACGTCGGAATAAACCTTGGACACGCCGTCCGCGAGCGCAACGTCCATCTCGCTGTATCCGGTTATTCCCGGGATGACCTTGAGGACCGCGGCTGTTATGCGGTCGTGCTCGGACTTCTCCTGACCGGAGGATCCGCCCTTTATCGCGGCCGCCTGAGCCAGAGCTGCGTTGACGCCCCTCTTTACGGCCTTGGACGTGAACGTGGCGCCGGAATAGGCGTCTATGCCGTCAGCGGAAGTAGCGTCCTTGAACTGAGCCAGATACTCATCGGTGAGCGCGTTGGAACCTACGCCCGGAGTCTCGCTCTGCTCCATTACCTGGATGCCGGTGACCTTGCCTTCCGCGTCCACACCGACCATGAGCTTTACCGCTCCGCCGAAGCCGTTGAAGCTGGTGGAGCAGACCGTGCCTGCGTCGTTGCCGGTGGAATAAGCCGCGGTGATGCCGCTCTCCAGATCTCCCTTGAACTCGGTGAAGTCTCTTCCTGCGGGAAGGACCTGAGCCATTGCCTGGTTGGCCGCTTCCTGCGCGCGGGTCTGGATTATGGGGTCCGTTATCTTAAAGACGCCCGCCAGTACTGCGGATGCCACGAAGCAGATGACTACCAGTACGACTATGGGAGCTATGAAACTGTTTTTCGATTTTTCCATT
>JAFZRK010000040.1 GCA_017619905.1 Bacillota bacterium | reverse complement strand
GTGCCTGTTCATGGAGACGATCACCCTGTCCGAACCGCTCTGCGCCGACAGATGCGCGTGGTGCGCCAGCTTTTCGTATTTGAGCAGCGACGCCAGGTAATCGCGGTCCACGACCGTGGGTTCCAGCGAGTTGAGACGAATTCGGAAGTCCCCGGGAAGGTCGTTCAGAAGCTTTACCACTATTTCTATGCCGCGCACGTTCTCCTTATCCGCGGCAGACCATTCCATATCGTTTATAAAGCCGTTTTCGAGCCCGTAGAGAGCCGTATTGATGCCTGCCAGTACTATTTCCCGGCAGCCGTTTTTAAGAAGCTCTACGGCCTCTTTTTCAATGCTTCTGGGGCTCCTGGACCTTATCGGTCCGCGGGCGTGCGGTATTATGCAGTAGGAGCAGAAACGGTTGCAGCCCTCCTGTATCTTGATGAGCGCTCTGCGGCTGCCGAGCATGCTCACCACCGTTCCGATATCGTTGTACCCGGTCTCAAGAACGGGGCATCCTGAGGGACCTGCGAGCCTTTTCGCAGTCCCGTCCACGTCCCTCTCCGTAAGCACGTCCAGACGCTGCCTGTCCTTAAGGAACTGCTCCACCAGTTCCACCGCCGACAGCTTGTTCTCCGTTCCAAGCACTATGTCCGCCTCGGTCAGAGCTTCCGTCTCAGCCGGGCAGGTCTGAGGATAGCAGCCCATAAGGACCGTGACTGCGTCCGGGTTCCTGCGCTTCATCCTGCGCAGATACTGGCGCGACTTTCTGTCGGCCTCGCGCGTTACGCTGCACGAATTGACCACGTAGACGTCCGCTTCTTCATCCTCAGAAACAAGCAAATAGCCATGGCGCATGAATTCCTGCGCCACGGCTTCTGTTTCGTACTGATTAACTTTGCAGCCCAGAGTGTAGAAAGCTGCTCTCATTTATTCGTCTTCCTTTGTCCGCTCAGCGGATACGTCAACTTATTCGAAGAAATCCTTCACCTTCTGTGACCAGCTGCCCTTCTTCTTGCTTCCCGCGGGGGGCTGTTCCACTACCGGCGCCTCGCCGAAGCTGCGCAGAAGATCCTTCTGGCCTTCGGTAAGGTTCGTCGGAATGACGACCTTTATTTCAATAAGTATGTCGCCTGCCTTGCCGCTGCGGACGTTCTTTACGCCCTTGCCGCGCATCCTGAGCGTGGTCCCGGGCTGTGTGCCCGCAGGGATCCTGCAGACGAGCGACTCCTTGAGGCCCTTTATGGTGACCTCATCGCCCAGCGCCGCCTGAGTGAAATTGATGGGCAGCGTCATGTACAGATCGTCGCCCTTGCGCGTAAAGGTGTCGTGCTTTCCGATGTTGAGGACTATGTACAGATCGCCCGCCGGGCCGCCGTTGGTTCCCGGCTCGCCCTGACCCCTGAGCGTCAGGACCGGGCTGTTGGCTCCGCCGCCTATTCCCGCAGGGATGTCTACGGTAAGCTCCACGGTCTTCCTTACTGCGCCGGTGCCGTGGCAGGTGGGACAGGGAGTATCTATCACTTCTCCTGTGCCTCCGCATGTGGAACAGGTCCTTACGGAACGCATTGCACCCAGTATGGTCTGCTGAACGGTCTCCACCTGTCCCCTGCCTCCGCAGGTGGGGCAGGTATGCTTGGAACTGCCGTTCTTTGCGCCGCTGCCGTGACAGTCGGAGCACTGGACGTTCTTGGTGAGGCGTATCTTCTTCTTGGCGCCGAACACCGCCTCATCGAAGGTGATGTTCATGCGCTGCTGGATGTCCGCGCCTTCCCTGGGACCGTTGTAATTGGCCGCGTAACCGCCTCCGAAGCCGCCCCCCGTGAACATGTTGAATATGTCCTCGAAGCCGCCGAAGCCGCCTGCGCCGCCGCCGAAGCCGTATCCGCCAAATCCGGAACCGCCCGCGCCGCCGAAACCCGCGTTCGGATCCACTCCCGCGAAGCCGAAGCGGTCGTACTTGTTCTTCTTGTCCGGATCGGACAGCACAGAATAGGCCTCGTTTATCTCCTTGAACTTCTCCTCGGCGTCCTTGTCGCCCTGGTTGCGGTCCGGATGATACTTCATGGCCATCTTGCGGAAAGCTGATTTAATTTCGTCTTCCGAGGCGCCCTTCTGTATGCCGAGCACCTCGTAGTAATCTCTTTTGTCTGCCATTAGTTTATAAATATGAATTGCCGCTCAACTGCCAAGACCGCCCCCGGTAAAAGGAGCGGTCCGGCATGGTCAAGCCGTTTGTTTACTTGTCGTCGTCAACTACTTCGAAGTCCGCGTCTACGACGTCGTCGCCCTTGGGTCCGGAGCTCTTTCCGCCGGCGTTCTGGTTGAAGCCGCCCTGGCCTCCGAAACCTGCTCCGGGATTGAAGCCCGCTCCGCCGAATCCGCCGCCCGGGTTGAAGCCGGCTCCGCCGCCGAAGCCGCCGCCCATGTTGGGATCGTAGCCGCCCTGGCCGCCCTGCTGGCCCGCCTGGCCGGCTGCCTGCTCGTAGAGTTTGGCGCTGATTATATGATACTGCTCGGTCAGAGCGTCGGTCTTGGCCTTGATCTCGGCTGCGGTGCCGACGTTCATGGCCCTCTCCAGCTCGTTCCTGGCGTTCAGGATCTTGTTCTTCTCGTCCTCGGAGAGCTTGCCTTCCAGATCCTTGAGGTTCTTGTCGGTCTCGTAGAGAAGTGTCTCGGCCGTGTTGCGGGCCTCGGTGGCTTCCCTGCGCTCCTTATCCTCAGCCGCGTACTGCTCGGCTTCCTTCACCTTGCGCTTGATGTCGTCCTCGGACAGCTTGTTGGAAGAAGTTATCGTTATGTTCTGGCTCTTGCCTGTGCCCAGATCCTTTGCGGATACGTTCACTATTCCGTTGGAGTCGATGTCGAACGTTACCTCTATCTGAGGAACTCCCCTTCTGGCCGGCGGAATGCCTGTCAGCTGGAAGCGGCCCAGAGTGATGTTGCCGGCAGCCATCGGACGCTCGCCCTGCATTACGTGGATATCCACTGCAGTCTGGTTGTCCGCCGCGGTGGAGAAGATCTGGCTCTTCTTTACCGGGATGGTGGTGTTTCTCTCGATGAGTCTGGTGGCCACGCCGCCGAGGGTCTCAATGGACAGCGACAGCGGAGTAACGTCCAGAAGCAGTATGTCGTTGACCTCGCCGGTCAGAACGCCTGCCTGGATGGCCGCGCCGACGGCAACGCACTCGTCCGGGTTGATGCCCTTGAACGGTTCCTTGCCGGTGATCTGCTTTACGGCTTCCTGGACTGCCGGGATACGGGTGGAGCCGCCTACCAGGATGACCTTGTTGAGGTCAGCGGTGGTGACGTTCGCGTCCGCCATGGCCTTTCTCATGGGCTCTATGGTGCGCTGAACCAGATGAGAGGTCAGCTGGTCGAACTTGGCTCTGCTAAGATCCATGTTCAGGTGCAGCGGGCCCGCCTGGTTGACGGTTATGAACGGCAGGTTGATGTTCGTGCTCTGGCTGGAGGACAGCTCCTTCTTTGCCTTTTCGGCTGCTTCCTTAAGACGCTGCATTGCCATGCGGTCGTTCCTCAGGTCCACGCCGTTCTCCTTGGCGAACTCGTCCGCCATCCAGTTCATGATGACGTTATCAAAGTCGTCGCCGCCCAGCTTGGTGTCGCCGTTTGTGGCAAGCACCTTGAACATGCCTTCGTTAAGCTCCAGAACGGATACATCGAAGGTGCCGCCGCCCAGGTCGTATACCAGTATCTTGTGGTTGGCGGTGTCCTTGTCCAGACCGTAAGCAAGAGCTGCAGCGGTCGGCTCGTTTACTATTCTCTTTACGTTAAGGCCTGCGATCTGTCCCGCGTCCTTGGTAGCCTGCTTCTGGCTGTCGGAGAAGTAAGCCGGTACGGTTATTACTGCCTCGGTGATCGGCTGGCCCAGATAGCTCTCCGCATCCGCCTTGAGCTTGGCAAGTATCATCGCGGAGATGTCCTGCGGTGTGTAGGTCTTTCCGTCGATCGTGACGGTGTAGGACGAACCCATGTGCCTCTTGATGGAGGCAATGGTCCTGTCCGGGTTGGTTATCGCCTGGCGCTTTGCGGTCTCGCCTACAAGACGCTCGCCGCCTTTTGTAAATCCGACAACGGACGGCGTGGTCCTGTTGCCTTCCGCGTTGGTGATGACTACGGGCTCGCCGCCTTCAAGCACCGCAACGCAGCTGTTGGTAGTTCCAAGATCTATTCCTATTACTTTACCCATCGTTATTTCCTCCTGAGTATTATTAACTGTTTTATTTGCTTGCGTTTTCGGGGTCCTGCCGCCAAAACGCTATGATTAACTATATTATTGACTGACCGCGACCATGGCAGGTCTTATTACCTTGCCGTTAAGGGTGTAGCCCTTCTGCATCACCCTCGTTACCGTGCCGCTCTCGGTGCCTTCCGCTTCCTCCGTCATTACGGCGTGGTGGAAGTTGGGATCGAACGGCTCTCCCAATGCCTTTATCTCTTCTACGTTGTTCTTCTCCATTACGCCTTTCAGCTGCACCAGAATCAGCTCCATGCCGTCCGCGAACGCGTCGCCTTCGGGTTTGGCCTCCATGGCGCGCTCGAAATTGTCGATGACGTCCAGCAGACTGCCCGCGAACTTTTCGCCGGCGTAAGCGTACAGGTCCGCCTTCTCCTTTTCCGTGCGGCGCTTGTAGTTCGCGAATTCCGCGTAGAGCCGCTGGTACCTTTCTGACTCGACAGCCGCTGCGTCCGGCTGCGTCTCCTGCTCCGGCGCTTTTTCTTCCGCAGCTTCTTCTGCCTCAGTTTCCGGCTCTTCCGGGGCATCCGTTTCCGT
>JAFZRK010000039.1 GCA_017619905.1 Bacillota bacterium | reverse complement strand
GCCACGTGCTCGTTGGAACCCGGGATCTCGCAGTCCTCGTGATCTAAGTTTAAAGTGTGCATGTATTTGTGGCTGCCGCATGCCACGGATCTGCCGTCCACGACGGATGTTATCCCCTGTCCAAGAGTCTCCTTGGCGTCGTGCACTCTGGATTTGTCCACGAACTTGCCGTACTCCTCCGCCAGCGACCTCGCTATGGGGTGGTTGCTGAAGCTCTCGGCCAGCGTCGCTAGCTCCAGAAGCTCCGCCTCGCTAATGCCCTCCGGGTGCACCGCTATCACCTTGAACACGCCTTTCGTCAGCGTGCCGGTCTTGTCGAACGCTATGGCGTCCGCCTTGGAAAGCGCCTCCAGATAGTTGCCGCCCTTGATGAGTATACCCTTGGCCGATGCTCCGCCAATGCCTCCGAAGAAGCCCAGCGGTATGGAGATGACCAGCGCGCAGGGGCACGACACGACCAGGAACGACAGCGCCCTGTGTATCCAGTCCGCCCACTCGCCGTGGAACAGCAGCGGCGGCACAACGGCCAGTAGCACCGCCAGTCCGCAGACTATCGGGGTGTAGTACCGCGCGAACTTGGTTATGAACTTCTCGGAATTTGCCCTGCTCGCAGCGGCGTTCTCCACGAGGTCCAGTATCCTGGCAGCCGTGGAATCCTCCGCAAGCGCAGTCGTCCGCACCTTCAGCACGCCGTCCAGGTTTATCGTTCCGCTCTGGACCTCCGAGCCCTCGCACACGTCAACGGGCAGGGACTCGCCGGTAAGCGCCGCGGTGTCTATGCGGGAATTGCCCTGGATGACAACGCCGTCCAGCGGTACGCGCTCGCCCGGCTTTATGAATATCTCCGAGCCCACCGGAATGTCCGCCGGATCCGTCTTTATCCATTCGCCGCTCTTGTCTATGTTGGCGTAGTCCGGACGTATGTCCATAAGGTCCGAGATGGCCCGCCTGGACTTGTCCACCGCCTTGTCCTGCAGGAACTCGCCTATGCGGTAGAGCAGCATTACAAGGACGGCCTCCTCGTACTCGCCCACGCAGAGCGCGCCGATGGTTGCCACGGCCATAAGGAAGTTCTCGTCGAAGAGTTCTCCGCGGAAGATGTTCCTGACCGCGGTGAGCAGCACCTTCCAGCCCAGCGCCAGATATATGACTATTACTATTGCTAATTTAAGATAGGGGTTCACTTTGATCTTCTCCCTGTTGCGCCGCGATCCGCAGCAATGCCGCTAGATCACGATCTCCCAGTCCGGCTCCTGCTTCTTGGCTACAGCTACGGCCTCCGCCAGCACTGCGTCGAACTTGTCGTCCGGTGCCTCCAGCACCAGTTTCTGGGTGGCGAACACCACCGCGCAGGACTCAACGCCCTTTATCTTCGCGATGCTTCTCTCCAGCTTTGCGGCGCAATTGGCGCAGTCGATACCGTTTACCTTAAAAGATTTTCTCATGGCGTACCTCCTTCAAAATAAGGGAGTATAATAGCACGCCGCCAGCGGCATTGCAAGAACTTTTTTCAGATTTCATTATACAGAAAAACAGGCATCCGGACAAAACAAAAAAGAGGCCCGCAGGGAGCCTCTTCCGTTCAAAGCGCATGCGCTGAGAAGAACGTTATTTAACTGTAGAACGCCTTATCCGTCCTGGCTATGGACCAGGCGACCAGGAAGGCCCAGTCTATGTACTTTTCGCTCGTGGTAACGTCCAGCGTGAACCTTGAGGTAAGCACGGAACCGCGGAGCGATGAAGTATCGATGCTGGCTATCGGCTCTCCCTTAAGGGTAACGTCGTAGGACATTCCGAGCCTGCCTCCCTGCAGACCGCTGTCGATTCTTATGCCCTGCTCGTGGAGGTAGTCCCAGATCTTCACGTCGTCGAACTTGAAGTAGGACTTCGTGAACGTAAACGCCCCCAGCAGACCGGAGGTCTCGGTGGTAACGGTGTGCCCCACCTTGTGCATGGTGGTCTGACCTGTTATGTGATTGATGAATTCAACGTCCGCCGCGCCGAACACGGGCATCTTGAGGATGTTGGCCTCGTAGACCGTCTCCTCGTTCTCGTCCTGCAGATAATAGCTCTGCTTAACAGACGCCTTTCCGGGTCTGAAGAAATACTTCTTAGTCTCCATTAGCTCCACTCTTCCTCCTGTTCCTGTAATCTCTTAAGCTTCTGAACTGCTTTGCTGACGTTGATGATACCGCCTATGAGCGCCACCGCGCCGAGCCCCAGAGCAACGTACGGGATGACGGCCTGATTGCGCATCTGCACCACCTCGGACGGATCCGCAGGGTTATAGTAGACCTTCATGGCGTCTCCGACATTTATTCCGGAGAGTATCCCCAGCTCCGACTCGTATTCCCTGCCGTTTACGGTATATTTGACGTATACGTCGTATTCCGCTTCGTGGTGTTCGCCCTTCTCGTCGTAGGCCTCCTGATACAGTTCCGCTCTGGAGATGACTGCATCGACCTGGATGAAGTTTCTGGCGTCCTTGACGCTGCCGAGCGAGAACAGGCCGAAAATAAGCAGTATTATTCCCGCGGGAAGAAGGAAGCGTCCGAACGTGGTCAGCTGCATCAACTGGATGAACTTTTTCATGTGGCTCCTTTTCGATCAACGATCCAATAGAATATAAACCATTACCGGAAAATTATAACACCCGGGACGAACTGCGTCAATTACAGCGGCACAACGGCGCGGCAGACAAGCGGCGCAGCAAAAATATCATTCCGTGACACTGCGGCGCGGCAATGTGGTAGTATAATAGCAGCAAGATCACTATTTATGTCCGGAACGGAGCGCCCATGACACGTACGGAATTCATCAAAAGACTGGAGGAGCTGGACCTGCCGAAGTCCGAGTTCATTATTCTTTCCGGCGGCTCGCTTTTGATGCGCGGCCTTCGGGAAAGCACGGCGGACATGGACATATGCGTGTCGGAAGCGCTGGCGGCGGCCCTGGATCTGGAGCACTGTCCGCAGGATGAGGACGGCTGTTTTTCGCCCTTCCCGGACATGCAGATGAAAGCCGACATGGCCGGACGCGCGTACGATGTGATAGACGGCTACCGCTGCCAGACCCTGGAGGACATCCTTGCAAAGAAGCGCGAGTGGCGCCGCCCCAAGGACCTTAAGGACATAGCAGTCATAGAACAGTATCTGAAGGATCACCGCTGATAGAAGCAACAAAAGGCCGGCCCTGATAGAAGAGCCGGTCTTTTATTACGCAAAACATTCAGTCTGCCTAAACCGTCGATCGCTATGCGGCGGCAGTCTTCTTCGCGGAAACGCTCTTGATGACGAACAGCACCAGAATCATCAGCACTATGCCTATCAGCAACGATATCGCAGCGTTCTTTATGAAGCCCGCGATGATGTAGTT
>JAFZRK010000038.1 GCA_017619905.1 Bacillota bacterium | reverse complement strand
CGCTTCCAGAAAGGTATCCAGGATGAACCTTGCCTACAACAAGGCAAAAGCAGAGTAAATCTCACCCGTCCCCACATATGCATAAGTTAAATGCATAAGAAAAACCGGGAGTGTCTCCCCGGTTTTTTACTTTGTCTTATTTGCGCATCCGCGGCGCATCCAGCGCACCCTTTCTCAATCCTCCTGCGGGACAGCGGCCTTCGGCGCCAGTCTCTTCTTTATGGTGTAGTGAAGGAGTATGAGCGCAACGACAGCGCCCAGCCCCTCGCCCACCACCAGAGCGGCGGCCAGTCCGTTCTCCCCGAAGAACCTGTCAAGGATGAACATGCACGGAATATAGAACACCACCTCGCGCACCAGAGCGTGTATCATGGTGCCCAGTCCGTTGCCTATGCCCTGCATGGCGTAGGAACTGTTGTAGTTCAGGAACTGCACCGGCGAAGCCAGGCACCTTATCCTCAGGAAGATGACCGCGTAAGCCAGCGTCGCCAGAGCGGTATCCGCGCTTCCTGACGCCGTGCTCAGGAAGAACCCCGTTACCGGCCTTGCGAAAACCTGGAGCAGTATTATGCAGACCACGGATACTGTAAGGCCGCAGATCCTTGCGAACCTTATGGTCTTCTTCATGCGGTCGTGGTCACCCGACGCGTAGTTGTACGCCACGATAGGCATCATGCCCTGGCATATGCCTATGTTTATTGCGTTCGGTATCCTCTCGACCTTCATGACTATGCCCACGCCGGCCAGCACCATGTCGCTGTGAGCGGCAGCCAGCATGTTCATGAAGATGTTGGCTATGTCGAACAGCCCCGCGAGTATCGCGGAGGGAACGCCTACGGAGAACAGCTTCTTTGCGTTCTCCTTCTTGATGGCCCTGGCGTCGGAGAACCTTAAGCTCAGCGGCGAGGAGTGCGACGCCTTTGCGAGCGCAAAGAGGAGATACGCGCACGCGCACACGTTGGAGATCAGCGTGGCGACCGCGGCGCCCACCACCTCCATGCCCTTAGGCAGGATGACGAACATGAACAGCGGGTCCAGGAACATGTTCAGGATGCCTCCGCCGGAAAGCCCCATGCTTGCCTTGCCGGAGTTGCCGGTATTCCTGAGGAGGAACGCCAGCACCAGCGAGAGGGTCTGGAACACGCACCCAATCACTACCACGTAGAAAACGTACTGCTTGGAATAGCCGATGGTATCGTCGGACGCGCCCAGAAGCCGCATGAGGGGCTCCAGAAAGATACCGACAAGGCAGGAGTAGAGCAGCGCAACGCCGGCAGCTCCGTAGATGCTGAACGCGCAGACGGACTTGGCCTCGTCCTCCCTGCGCGCGCCCATGAGCCGCGCGATAAGACTTCCGCCGCCGACACCGAACAGGTTGGCGAACGATATGCACAGAAGCATTACCGTAAGCGAGAGCGACGTTGCCGCCAGTTTCAGCGGATCGCCCGTGCGCCCGATGAAGAACGAATCCACCATGTTGTAGATGACGCTTATCATCTGGCTGATTATGGTAGGCACGGCAAGAGTAGCCAACGCCTTAGGTATCGGCATGCTCTCGAATAATTCTTTTTTGTCCCGTGTCTGCTTTGCCATCCGTTGCTATTTCTGCCTTATTACTACGTTGTTCTTGTCCTTGTAGATGCTGTCCTCGGGCACTACTCCGCGCACGCAGGACGTAGGATAGATGCTGCTGCGCCTTCCTACTATGGTACCCGGGTTGAGAACGCTGTTGCAGCCGACTTCCACGTTGTCGCCCAGGATGGCGCCGAACTTCTTGCGTCCGGTCTCTATGGGGTCGCCCGGCTGATGGACCACTACAAGGGTCTTGTCGCTCTTTACGTTGCTGGTTATGGAACCGGCGCCCATGTGGGCCTTGTAGCCCAGCACGGAATCGCCCACGTAGTTGTAGTGCGGAGTCTGCACGTTGTCGAAGAGCACCACGTTCTTAAGCTCGCAGGAGTTGCCCACGACGGCATTCTTTCCTACTATGGCGCTGCCGCGTATGAAAGCGCAGTGGCGCACCTCGGCGCAGTGGTCGATTATGCACGGGGAGCCCAGATAAGCGGACGGAAACACCTTGGCGTCCTTCGCTATCCACACGCCCTCGGCGGGATTGTCGAACTCGTCCGCGGGAAGCGTGGGACCAAGCTTCAGAATGAACGCCTTTATGTCGTCCAGGACTTCCCAGGGGTAGGTCTTACCCTCGAAGAGCTCCGCGGCTATTGTCTTTTCAAGATCCAGAAGATCGCTTATCGTGATCATATAGGCCTCCTATTTCATCTTTATGAAGTGTCCGCTGTCCTTCATGGACTGGATTATGTCGTCCACCTTGGCGTTGCAGGCGTAGGCGTCCAGGGCCTCGGACATTACCCTCAGCACGGGCTCGGTGCCCGACTTTCTGAGGAGCACGCGTCCGTCTCCGCCAAGTTCCCTGCCGGCCTTCTCCACGGCTGCCTGAACTGCGGGGTCGTTGAGAGTGCCGTCCTTGTCGTCCACTATGACGTTCTTGAGGACCTGCGGGAACATCTTCATGGGAGCAGCGAGAGTCGAGAGCGGGAGCTTGGTCTCCAGCATCGCTTCCATTACCTTGATCGCGGTTATAAGGCCGTCGCCCGTGGTGGCGTAGCGCCAGAAGATTATGTGTCCGGACTGCTCGCCGCCTATCAGGTGGCCGTTCTTCTTCATGTTCTCGGCAACGTACTTGTCGCCTACCGGAGTCTGCTCGTACTCGATTCCCAGATCGTCCAGGGCCTTGTAGAGGCCCATGTTGGACATTATCGTGGTAACGACCTTTGAGTCGCCCAGCATGCCGTTCTCCTTCATGTACCTTGCGGAAAGATACATTATGTGGTCGCCGTTTACAAGGCCGCCCTTCTCGTCCACCGCGAGGCAGCGGTCCGCGTCGCCGTCGAAAGCGAAGCCCACGTCCAGGCCGTTGTCTATGACGAACTTCCTGAGGTTCTCTATGTGGGTGGATCCGCAGTCCACGTTGATGTTGAGACCGTCCGGGTGATTGGCTATGACGTGGGTGTCCGCGCCGAGCGCATCGAACACGCTCTTGGCCATCATCCAGGTGCTGCCGTTGGCACAGTCCAGGCCCACTTTCTTGCCCTTGTAGGATCTGGTGGCCAGGGTAATGAGGTATCCGACGTAGCGGTTCCTTCCGGAAGAATAATCGATGGTCTCGCCTATGGCCGCGCCCGTGGCGTAAGGCAGTTCGGCTCCGCCGTCGATGTAGTCCTCGATCTGCAGGAGCAGATCCTCTTCCATCTTGTCGCCTTCGTGGTTTATCAGCTTGATGCCGTTGTCGTAGTAAGGATTGTGGCTGGCGGAGATCATTATTCCGCAGTCGAAATCGTCTATCCTCGTAATGTACGAAACGCTGGGCGTGGTGGTGACGTGCAGAAGATACGCGTCCGCGCCGGACGCCGTAAGTCCCGCGCAGAGGGCGGATTCCAGCATGTAGCTGGAACGTCTGGTGTCCTTGCCTATGACTACCCTTGCCCTGTGGTCCTTGCCGAAGTGATAACCCAGATATCTGCCTATCTTGTAGGCATGCTCCACAGTAAGGTCTTTGTTGGCCTCTCCGCGGAATCCGTCTGTTCCGAAATATTTACCCATTAAAGCCGTTCCCCTTTCTCTATGTCCAGGAAGTATTTGTAGGTGTCCACGGTAAGCTCGCCGCAGGATGCCTCGTCGCAGGCGATTATCGCCGCGTTGTGCATCTGCAGTGCGCTGCAGGTCCACTTCTGGCTCACGCCGCCCTCGACTACCGCCGCTAGCGCGCGGGCCTTGTTGTGACCGCTTATGAGCACCAGCACTTCCTTGGCGTCAGTAACAGTTCCTATTCCCACGGAGAGCGCCTGAGCCGGCACCTTCTCCGGGTCACCGCCGAAGAATCTGGAGTTTACGATCCTGGTGTCGGTGGTGAGATCCCTGAGCCCCGTGCGGGACGTGAGCGAAGTATACGGCTCGTTGAACGCCAGATGTCCGTCCACGCCTATGCCTCCCATGAACAGGTCTATGCCTCCGTAGGAAGCGATCTTCTCCTCGTAGCGTGCGCACTCGCCTTCCGGGTCGTCCGTCATTCCGTTGAGGATGTTGATGTTCTCCGGCTTCATGTCGACCAGATGGTCGAAGAAGTTGTCGTGCATGAAGTACCAGTAGCTCTGGTCGTGCTCGTGAGGCAGCCCCAGATACTCGTCCATGTTGAACGTGACGACGTTGGCGAAGCTTATCTCTCCCGCCTTGTTCTTTTCGACGAGTCTTGCGTAGACGCCCAGCGGCGAAGAACCGGTGGGCAGCCCCAGGACGAAGGGCCTGTCTTCTTTGTGCGCTCTCATCCTGTCCGCAATGTAATTCGCGGCCCACTCGCACATCTTTTCGTAATCGTCCTGAATAACTACACGCATTGTTTTGTCCTCCTGATGATATATGAAGTTTATCGTAAACTTATTAAAAGCGTTGTCAGATCCTGTTACAGGATGTCCTTGAACTCCCTTACCCTTGCGGGGATGTCAGAAGCTCCGAACACCGCGTTTCCTGCCACCAGTATGTCCGCGCCCACGGCCTTGAGCGCCGGAGCGTTCTCAAGATTGACGCCTCCGTCCACTTCTATCACAAAGCCGAGCTCTTCTTCCTTGCGTAGCTCGTCCAGTTCGCTGACCTTTATCAGGGCAGACGGTATGAACTTCTGGCCGCTGAAACCGGGATTGACGGACATTACGAGCACCATGTCCAGATCGCCCAGCACGGGCTCCAGAGCGGATACCGGAGTTGCGGGATTGATCGCCGCGCCGGCCTTTACTCCCAGCGCCTTTATCTGCTGGATGACCCTGTGGAGATGCACGCAGGCCTCCTGATGAACGCATATGAACTCCGTCTGCGGAGTTACGAAATCCGGGATCCTGAGTTCCGGATGCTCTATCATAAGATGTACGTCGAACGGAAGG
>JAFZRK010000037.1 GCA_017619905.1 Bacillota bacterium | reverse complement strand
GGCAGTGTGTTCGACATCGATTCCAGGTTCATACTGGACTCGAACTTCGCCAACGGGCCGGAGATAGAACTTGACCCGAGGGACTACCCGGTCGACACGTCGCTGGACTGCGCGGTGCAGATCGTATCCAGCGGCCCGGAGAGCGCGGAGACCGAGATCAAGTTCTCCTACCTAAAGATGATCAATTCCGCCAAGCGGAGCATCTGCATACAGTCGCCCTATCTGGTTCCGGACGAGAGCATATTCGAGGCCTTAAAGACCGCTGCTCTTTCCGGGGTGGACGTAAGGATAATGGTACCGCCCATGCCGGACCACCCGTTCGTGTACTGGGTAACTTACCAGAACCTGGGCATGCTTATCGATTACGGCGTAAAGGCGTACATCTACGAAAAGGGCTTCCTGCACGCAAAGACCATAGTCGTGGACGACGAAGCGGCAAGCGTTGGATCCGCGAATTTCGACATAAGAAGCTTCGAACTCAATTTTGAGTGCAACGTGTTCGCCTACGACAGGGAGCTGGCGATAACGCTCCGCAAGGCGTTCGAGGAAGACGTCAAGAGCTCCAGGCGGCTGACGCAGGAGATCTACGCGCGCCGTTCCAGATGGATCAAGTTTAAAGAGTCTGTTTCCAGACTTATAACGGATATTTTATAGGAGGAGTCATGAAAGACAGCAAGAAGGTGTTCAACGGACTTATCTATGCGGTGCTCATAGGTATCTTCTGCGGAGCGGTAAGTATCGCGTTCAACTATGCCGTAAAGTATACGGCGGCGCTCAGGGGCAAGTTCCCCATCCTTGTGGCGATGATAGTGATGCTGGTCCTGGGACCGGTCATCGTCGGCATCAACAAGTGGTTCAAGGTACCGGGATTTAAGGCCACGGAAGGCATCATCCAGGCCATACGCGACGACGCGGATCTGGACATCAAGATCACGCCTGCGGCGTTCATCGGCCTGTGGCTCACAGGACTCGCGGAAAGCTCCGGGACCAAGGAAGGCGGTTCCTTCCAGATAGGCGCCCCGATAGCTCTGTGGCTGGGCCGCAAGCTCAACATAGAAGCGCCGGAAAAGAAGCAGCTCATCATGTGCGCGGTAGCAGCCGGCTTTGCCGGAATTCTGGGCGTACCGTTCTTCGGAGCGGTGCTGGCCGCGGAAGTCGCGTTCAACAAGCTCGAGTTCAAATATCTGCCTTACACCGCGGTATCCGCCGCAGTTTCGTACCTTCTGGCCATACTGCTGAAGGCCCCCAAGCTCAGATACGCAGTCAGCTTCAGCTTCGAACAGCCGGTGCTGCATCTGCTGGGATTCGTAGTGATCGCGGCAGTCGCCGGAGCGCTGGGACGCCTGATGCTCTACGTATTCGACTGGGCCGGAAAGGGCACGGGCATCATTAAGAACGCGTACGTAAAAGTGCTCGTGTTCGGTGCCGTAGGCGCCGCGCTGGTGCTTCTCATGAACACCCAGGTCTACCTGAGCGGAGGCAACGTCATTACCGCCGCGCTCGCAGGCAAGAGCAACTGGTACGACTTCATACTCAAGATATTCTTCCTGGCTCTGCTGAGCAAGGCAGGTTACAAGACCGGACTTCTTCCGCAGACCATAGTGATAGGCGGAGCGTTCGGAGGCATGGTCGCTGCGCTTCTGAGTCTCGACCCTGCGATGTGCGTTGCCGCGGGAATGGTCGGCATAGTCGGAGGCGTAAGCTTCTGCCCGGCAGCCACGTTCTTCCTCGGAATAAACATGTTCGGCTTCAGCTGGCAGGGAATAATCTTCTGCGCGGTGTTCGCGATACTCGGAACTCTGTGCGGAGGCCGCCACGCCTACTACGCCAACAAGATTCCCAAGGCGACCGAGAAGAAGCCCGAAGAGACCGCAAAGAAATAGTCAGCAGCGTTTTCCCTGAGTCATAAGGACGATTCAATGGCCAAACAAAGCTTCAAGCCCTCCGCGATGCTTGGGCCGCTGCCCGCCGTAATGGTGAGCTGCGGAAACGTCGCGGACGGCACGGACAACATAATAACCATCGCCTGGACCGGCATCGTGAACTCGGACCCGCCGCGCACCTACGTAAGCTTGATGCCGCGCAGACATTCGCACGCGATCATTAAGGAGAGCGGGGAATTTGTAATAAACCTGGTACCGGAGTCGCTTGCCGCCGCCATGGACTGGTGCGGATGCGTAAGCGGAAGCAAGGAGACAAAGTTCGGAAAGCACAGCCTTAAAAGCGGTCCGGACGGTTCTCTGGAGTTTACGCTTACACCGGAACCGGCCGAAAAAGTCTCATGTCCGGCCATAAAGGAGAGCCCGGTTCAGCTGGAATGCAAGGTGTTCGAGGTAAAGTCCCTGGGCTCGCACGACATGTTCCTGGCGGACATAGTCAACGTGCGCGTGGACGAGTCCGCGATAACGGGCGAGGGCCGCATAGCCATGGAGCGGCTGGGCCTTGTATCCCTGATCCACGGCAGCTACTACGCGGCACCCAAGGAGCGCATAGGACGCATGGGTTTTTCCGTAATGAAGCCCTCCACAAAGAAAAAGATCTCCGCGCAGCAGCGCGCCAAGCAGATGATAAGAAAGCAGGGCAGGGAGAAATTCGACAGGGGCTGACGCCCTGCGTCCCCGGTAAGGGCACACGCCACGGAGAAGATAATGAGATGGATCATCGGTTCGGACCTTCACGGGTCCGCTGAATACACGAAGCAGTTCCTGGAAGACGTCGAAAGAGAGAAGGCCGACAGGATACTGCTCTTAGGGGACATTCTTTACCATGGCCCCCGCAACGCGCTGCCGCAAGCTTACGGACCGATGCAGGTCTTCGACATGCTCAACGGGTACAAGGACAAGATCCTCTGCGTGCGAGGCAACTGCGACGCGGAGGTGGACCAGTGCGTGCTGGAGTTCCCCATACTCGCGGAATACATGCAGATCGTGGACGGCGGCAAGCTTATCTTCGCCACCCACGGGGACCACTACAACACGGGGCATCTTCCGCCCCTTTCGGGCATCGACGTCCTGCTGCACGGACACACCCACGTGCCCGCCTGCGAGGATCACAACGGCTATCTCTACTGCAATCCCGGCTCCGTCTCCATACCAAAAGGCGGCTCCACGAACAGCTACATGACCATGGAGAACGGCCTGCTGGAGTGGCACAGGCTTGCGGACGGCAGCGTATATATGACTAAGCAGCTTTAGCTATGACGGTAGGTCCCGGTCGGTACTTGCCCGCCGGACACGCCTCGCGGCTTGGTGGGGCCCCTCCCAGCGGTACTAAGCTCCGTCTGCGCATGGATGCTTGCCGGTCGCTAAGGACCGGGTTCCCCAACAGTCCTTCGAACAAGTACACGACCGGGACCTTACCGAATAATACTAAAACTGAAATGCGTAAGATACTGAGCAATAAACTGTACCTTTACCTGACCGAGTTCTTCGCGGGTATGTCCGTAATGGCGGTGGAGCTTGCGGCAAGCCGGCTTCTGGCGCCGTACTTCAGTTCGTCTCAGATCGTTTACACCATAATAATCGGCACGGTAATGATAGCCATGGCACTGGGCAACATCTACGGAGGCCGTTCGGCCGACAAAGATCCCAACCCGGACAAGCTTTACAGGCGCATGCTTGTGGCAGCGATATGGATAGCCGCCATCCCTGTGGTGGGCAAATACATCATCATCGGTATCTCCGGGCTCGTCATATTTACCGTAAACGCCAACTTCCTTGTGATCGCGGCGTTTGCGAGCGCCATGGTGGTGTTCGTGTTCCCGCTGTTCCTGCTTGGAACGGTCACCCCGAGTCTGGCTGCCTACACCATAGGAAGCTTGTCCGACAGCGGCAAGGTGGTGGGACGCCTCGGCGCGTGCAATACGGTCGGCAGCATCATAGGCACCTTCATTCCGACCTTCGTAACGATACCGAGCGTGGGCACCGCGGTGACCTTCCTGATATTCGCGGGGATACTGCTGGCGCTGTGCGTCATTTACTTCCTGTCTTCCAGGACCAACATGGTAAGGACCGTCGTCTGCGTCGCGCTGTTCGCGCTGTGCTGCGTGTTCGGCTGCTCGGACAGTTTCGCGTTCTGGGAGGACGACCTGACGTTTGAGGGCGAGTCCGTCTACAACTACCTGCAGGTGAGCGAGGACGACGAGAGTGTCATCCTGTCCACCAACGTCCTGTTCGGAGTTCAGTCCGTGTATCAGAAGGACGGCGGGCTTACGGGCATGTACTACGACTACGCGATGGCCGCGCCCGTCATGGCCGGAGTCTACGGAGAGAACGGCAAGGACTTTTCGATACTGGTCCTGGGCAACGGCAGCGGCACTTTCGCCACGCAGTGCTTCCGGCACTTCGGGGACATAAGGATAGACGCCGTTGAGATAGACGGCAGCATAACCGATCTCGCGAGGGAGTACTTCTGCCTTCCGGAAGAGGTGAACGTCTACACCTACGACGGCAGAGCGTTCCTCAACAGTTCGGAGGAAAAATACAACGTAATAATGGTGGACGCCTACCAGGACATAACGGTCCCGTTCCAGATGTCGTCAAAAGAGTTCTTCCAGCTGGTGAAGGACCATCTTAAGGACGACGGCGTGCTGGTGCTGAACATGAGCATGCGCGGCAAGGGGGAGAACACGATCAACAGCTACCTTGCGGATACCGTGAGCGCGCTGTTTTCGGAGGTATACACCATAGACGTGACGTGGAGCAGCAACAGGGAGCTCTTCGCGTCCAACAACAAAGAAATGATGGCGGTCCTCAGGGACGGCTACGAGCGCCTGAGGGGCCTAAGCGCAACGATGTTTCACGACGTCTGCGAGATGTCGGACAAAGTGTACAAAGGGTCGGTGCGCTACAGCGCGGGAGACCGCATAATGACAGACGACAAAGCCCCGGTGGAACTGCTGTCCATGCAGGCCATAGACGGGATAATATACGACGAAGTAGCTTATTTCAAGGATATCTACAAAGAGCGCGGCATCAAAGGCGTAATAGACGCGCTTAAGTGACCGCGGAACGCACAGAATACAGGAGGAAACATGGAACTCAAAGTCGGAAGCAAACTCAACGGTTTTACAGTCACCCGCATAAGGGAAGAAAAAGAGATAGACGGACGCCTGGTGGAGATGACCCACGACATCAGCGGCGCCCAGTTGGTGTGGGTGGACAACAAGGACGTAAACAAACTCTTCTCCATAACGTTCAAGACCCTGCCGGAGAACAGCACGGGCGTGTTCCACATACTGGAGCACTCGGTGCTTTGCGGTTCGGACAAATACCCTGTAAAGGAGCCCTTCGTGGACCTGCTTAAGAGTTCCATGAACACCTTCCTCAACGCGCTCACTTTCCAGGACAAGACCATGTACCCGGTCTCCAGCCGCAACGAAAGGGACTTCCTGAACCTTATGAGCGTGTATCTGGACGCGGTGTTCGCGCCTGCGATCCTTAAGAACCCCAACATCTTCTATCAGGAGGGCTGGCACATAGAGCAGGACAAAAACGGGGATCTTTCCTACAAGGGCGTAGTCTTCAACGAGATGAAGGGCGCCGTATCCGACGTGGACGATTTTCTGCTGGAGGAGATGCAGGGGATCATAAACCCGGACAACTGCTACGGTTTCAACTCCGGCGGAGAGCCCTCGGTGATTCCGCAGCTGACTTACGAAGAATTCATAAAGACCTACAGAAGGTTCTACCATCCGTCCAACGCGCGCGTGTTCCTGGACGGCGACGTGCCTCTGGAGAAGACCCTTGCCCTGATCGACGGGTACCTTTCGGGCCGCGGCAAGCTTACGGACCTGCCGGTCTTTGAGCTTCAGGAGCCCAGGGCCGCGGAAAAGACCGTGGACTACGCTCTGGCGGAGAACGAGGATCTTGCGGACAAGGGCAGACTGGTGGCAGGCAAGATATTCGCGCAGCCGGGCGAGCTGGTAAAGAGCTTCGCGTCCGGAATCATCCTGAACATGCTCGTCGATACCAACGACTCGCCGCTCAAGAAGGCGGTGCTGGACTCCGGTCTTGCGCAGGACATAGACGTTGCCGTAATGGACGACTACCCGCAGCCCTTCTACCTCTTCAACGTCAAGAACATCAAGGACGGAAAGACAGACGAAGTCTGGAAGCTCATCGTGGACACCTGCAATAAGCTGGCGGACGAAGGTCTGGACCAGAAGGACATAATCGCGGCCATCAACCGCAGCGAGTTCATGTTCAAGTCCCCCAACGAGCCGGCCGGACTTATAAGATGCATAAAGTCCATGATCACCTGGCTCCACGGCGGAGACCCCATGACTCTGCTTGCTGTGGACGGAATATACAAAGAACTGCGCGAAAAGCTCGAGGGCAGCTACTACAGCGAGCTGCTCAAGGAGCTGATAAGCGAAGACGGAATGTGCAGACTCATCGCGCGCGCATCCCATACCGCCGCGGCAGAAAAGGACGCAGCTGAAAAGGAGCGCCTTGCCGCTGTAAAGGCATCCTGGACCGACGCGGACAAGGAAGCCAACAAGAAGCTCAACGAGGAACTGATCAAGTGGCAGCAGACGGAGGACAGCCCCGAAGCAAAGGCCATGCTGCCCCAGCTGCCGCTTTCCGAAGTCTCCGAAGAGCCGCAGTGGGACGACACCATCATCAAGGACGAGCACGGCGTAAAGGTGATGTATCACCCGGTACCCAGCCGCGGCATCGTGAACATAAACCTGTACTTCTCGCTTGCGGACAGGACCCTGGAAGAGCTTTCAGCCATCGCAAGTCTGGGGCGTCTTCTGGGAGAGCTGCCGACTGCGGAACATACAGGTGCGGAACTTGCCAGAGACATAAAGACATACCTCGGATCGCTCACGTTTAAGGTGGGAGCGTTCCAGAAGCTCGGAAACGAGAAGATCGCTCTTCCGTACCTCTGCGCAAGCGCCGGCATACTGGAGGAGAACCTCGCCATAGCCGAGAAGCTGATAAGCGAGATACTCCTCACCACGGACTTCTCCGACAAGGAAAAGATCAGGAACATGCTCACCCAGTCCGACATGATGGCAAGACAGGGCGCCATAGGCATGGGACACGTGCTGTCCATGGCTACGGCCGCTTCCGCCTACAGTTCCGCCGCCGCGGTGACGGACGCCGTCACCGGATACAGCGGCATTGCGCGCCTCCACGCCATGGTGGGCGACTTCGACAGCAGGTTCGACGCTTACGCCGCGCTGCTTAAGGACGCTCTCTCCAAGGCATGCTGCAAAGCAAGACTGGTCGCCGGCGAGGCCTGCACGGACTACGTTTCCATAGGCGGTCTCATAGACCGTCTCCCGCAGGGCAGCGCCATAGCTCCGGAGGCGGAGTACAAGTCCGGTCTTCCGGCGGTGATGGGTACCAGGATTCCGGCGCTCATCGGCTTCAGCTCGCAGGCGTATCACCTTTCCGAGATGGGCCGTGAGTTCGACGGAAGCTTGATGGTGGCCAGCAACATCCTTTCCTTCGCGTTCCTGTGGAACGAGGTAAGGGTGCAGGGCGGCGCCTACGGCACTGGCTTCAGGGCGGACGGATACGGTCTGGTGTCCACGTATTCCTTCAGGGATCCGACGCCGGCAAGATCCATCGGCATAAACAAGAAGCTCGGAGAGTTCATGAGGGGCCTGTGCGCTTCGAAGATGCCTCTGGACAACTTCATAATCGCGTCCATAGCCGCCACCGAGCCGCTGATCTCACCGGCTCAGAGAGGCGCTCTGGCTGATAACAGATACATGGCGGGAATAACGCGCGGCACGCAGAAGCAGGTACGCGCGCAGATACTCGCTACGGACTACGACAAGCTGCTCTGGTGCGCCGACGTCGCGGACGCCATGGCCGAAAAGGGCAGGATAGCCGCGCTGGGTCAGGAGAGCCAGCTTGCAGAATTCGCCGGTATGGAGATAAAGGATCTGTAATATAAGGGTTCTGAAATGGCTGCAAAGGGAGACTTTTCACAGGGAAGCGTAGGTAAGATAATATTCCGGCTCTCGCTGCCGATAATGCTGGCGGAGCTGGTCCACCTTGCCTATAACATAGTCGACAGACTGTTCATAAGCCACATGCCTGGCGTAGGCACTGCCGCGCTCATGGGTGTGGGGGTCGCTTTTCCTTTGATCTCCCTCATAACTGCTTTTGCCCAGCTCTTCGGGACCGGCGGCGCGCCTCTGGCTTCCATCGCAAGAGGCGAGGGCGACATGGAGAAATCCGCCAGGATACAGGAGACGGCGTTCTCGGCCCTGCTGATAACAGGCGCTGCCGTAACGGCTATCATGTATTTCGGGGCGCCTTACTTCCTGCCCGTGCTGGGCGGCGACGCTCAGACCCTTCCGTACGCGCTGGAGTACTTCAGCATCTACGTGCTGGGGACCATACCGGTAATGATAAGCTTGGGCATGAACTCCTTCATAAACGGGCAGGGCTTCGCCAAGATAGGCATGGTGACGGTGATACTGGGCGCCGCCATGAACATCGCTCTGGACCCGCTGCTCATCTACACAGCTGGCATGGGTGTAAAGGGCGCTGCCGTAGCAACGGTCATCTCGCAGCTCGCGAGCGCGATCTGGGTGGTGCTCTTCCTTACCGGAAAGAAGCCCGTGGTACGCATAAGCCGTCTTCGGATATCCGGCCCGGACCTAAAGTCCATAGTAAAGCTCGGCGCTACCGGCTTCATGTTCAAGGCCACCACCAGCATAGTTCAGGCCATAGTCAACGTGGTGCTCAAGACATGGGGCGGCGCGGCAAGCACGCTCTACATCGGCTCCATGACGATAATCAACTCCATCAGGGAGATAACTCTCTGCCCGTGCAACGGCATCAGCTTCGGGGCCACACCCGTAATGAGCTTCAACTACGGCGCCAAGAAGCCCGAAAGGGTCATCCAGGCAATGAAAGTGATGCTGTGGAGCACGCTGATAATCAACTTCATTTTCTGGGGGCTCATGGTGTTCGCTCCGGGGTGGATGTTCTCGCTGTTCACGAGCGATCCGGAACTTATCGCAACGGGCTCGGCGTGCGCAAGGATATACTTTGTGGCATTCCCGCTTATGACGCTGCAGATAACGGGGCAGAACACATTTACGTCGCTCAATTTCCCGAAGTACGCGCTGTTCTTCTCGCTGCTCCGCAAGATAATACTGGTGGCGCCGCTTACGCTGCTGCTGCCCGGACTCGGGCTGGGAGTGCTTGGTCCCTTCTGGGCGGAGACGGTGTCCCAGGTGATCGGTTCTGTCGCATGCTTCACCACCATGTATCTCGTCATCTGGAAGCGTCTCAGGAAAGACGCGGAGGAAAAGACCGAATGAAGGTCTTCTGGTCGCCTTCGGACTCCGCGGTCCGCGGGGAACTTTTCAGCAGAATAAAGAAAGATCTGGAGGATGGTCCCGCATACGGGAGCGTCCTTCTTGTCGTTCCCGCGCAGATAACGCTGTCCATGGAGGAGGAAGCTCTCCGGCTCGTGGACTCCAGGGGCTTTTTGCGGCTCAACATAGTGTCCGGCGGAAAGCTTCGGGAGGACATACTCGAAAAGACCGGCGGAAGCGGGAAGGTGCAGATCGACACCATAGGAAGAAAGATGATGCTTCGCCGCGTCATAAACAGCGTAAAGCCGGAACTTACGGCGTTCTCCGGAGTGTGCGCGGATCCGCGTTTTCTGGATCTGGCGGGCGATTTCCTGGTGCAGATGAAACAGAACCGCGTTGACTCGGAGGCGCTGGGAAAAGCCGCAGAAAAAGAGGGCGGCCTTCTGGGCAGAAAACTGGCGGACCTTAAGCTCATAGCGCAGGGCTACGCCGAAGCTATGGCCGGAAAGCTGGAGGATTCGGAAGACATTCTTGCATATACGACGGAAAAGCTGCCGGAATGCAGTTTCCTTAAGAACGTCAAGATCTATTACAGCGGGTTCTATTCGTTTACGAAGAACGAAATAGAGTTCCTGCGGGCTCTGGACAGATACAGCGCAGGGCTGCAGATAGCGCTCGTAAGCGGTGCGGGCGAAGAATTCACCGCGCCAAGGCGCACCATAGCCATGCTGGGAGCGCCCGCCGAAAGGATCGCCTGCGAGGAGAAGCCGCAGCCCGTCCTTGAGATCGTGGACTGCGCAAACACCTACACTCAGGCCGAGAGCATAGCCATACGCATTCTTAAACTGGTTCGCGAAAACGGGTACAGGTATTCGGACATAGCGGTGCTGGCTCCGGAGGGGAACAGTAGCGCGGGCATGATAAAAAGAGTGCTCGCAGGCCTGGGCATTCCGGTGTTCATGGACGAGACCCGCTCCATAATGCACAGCAGCGCGGCGGAACTGGTATCCGCTCTGCTGGATCTTTCGTGCGGCGAGTACAAGACCCGCGACATGCTGCGCTTCATCAAGACAGGCATACTGGAATTTCCGGACGATCTGATATTCGGCTTCGAAAAATACGCTAAGAGCTTCCACATAAAAGGGAACCGTTTCCTTAAGCCGCTCAAGTATTACGATGAACACACGGAGAGCCGGCTCCCGGACTTCGAGCGCGTGCGAGCAGCTGCGGCTGCAGTCGTGGAACCGCTGGTAACGGAGCTTTCTCTGCAAGCTGCGGCCGGCGGGAAGGCAGCGGCTTTTACAGGGTATCTGGATAATGTCTTCGGCTTTGCCGACTGGCTGGAGAACACTGCGGCGCAGCAGAACGAAGACGGTTTCGAGGACAGCGCGGAACAGACCCGCCAGCTTGCAGGCGTCGTGGAGAAGACCGCGCGTCAGATCATGGAGCTCATCGGAGACGAGGAAGTAACTCCCGCGGAGTTCCGCGGCATATTCATGGACGCGCTGAAAGACGTTAAGATAGGCGTGCTCCCCCAGGCCGAGGGCAAGGTGCAGATCGGAAGCGCAAAGCGGTCCATCCTGCAGGAAAAGAAGGCGGTGTTCATGGCCAGTTTCTGCGACGGGCTTGTCCCGTCCTCGCAGTCGGCCGGCGGCGTCCTCACCGAAAGGGAGATAAGCGGGCTGGCGGACAAGGGTACCACGCTCTCCAAGCCGTCGGAGCTACTGGTGTCGGAGGAACTGTTCATGATCTTCCGGTCGGCGGCATGCGCCGGGGAACTTCTCTGGATAGGCATCCCTTCCAGCGACCTGGAGGGCGGAGAGCTTGCTCCGTCGCCTGCGCTTGGCATGCTGAAAAAACGATATACGGATATACGCGAACTGAGAGACGCGGAGAGCGCCGGGGACCAGAACGCGTTCATAGAGGGCAGGCAGCTGCCTCTGGAAAAGATGTCTGATGCTCTGCGCAAAGGGCTTTCCGGCGAGGAAGTTCCGGAGCTTTGGAAGGCGGTCTACAACGAACTGTCCGCGGAAGCCCCGCAGGTGAAGGGCGGTCTGCTCTTCGATCCCGCGGAACCTCCTATCGACAGGAAACTTGCGGAAAGGTTGTTCGCAAGATCCGACGGCACAAAGACGCTCAGCCCGTCCCGGCTCGACCTGTTCGCGGCTTGTCCGTTCAGGCATTTCATTTCTTACGGGCTGCGTCCCGTCGAGGATACGGACTTTACGATCTCCGGCAGGGAGATGGGCGATATCCTTCACAAAGCTCTGCTTAAGCTCTGCGAAAAGCTCAGCGCCGTTTCCAGGGAAAAGGGCATAGCCATCACCGATTCCGCGTCGCTGTGGATGACCGTCAGCGACGAAGAGGTCGACGCCATGCTGAAGGACATCCTTTCGGACATGGCCGGCACCAGTCTTTCCGGGATAATGGAGTCTTCCGGGGAGGAAAGGTTCCGCTCCGCCAGAATGCTCGACACGTGCTCGCGCTTCGCAAGGCACATGATATCGCAGGTGCGCTCCGGAAACATAGAGCGCATGTATTTCGAGACGGGCTTCGGCAGGGAAGGGACCTTCGGCCCGATAAAGCTCGACACTTCCGCGGGCACCGTCCTTATCGAGGGCACGATAGACCGCGTGGACATTCTTCCGGGAGCGGGCGGCACGGAGCTCGTAAAGATAATAGACTACAAGTCCGGCCCCGACAAGTTCAACAAGAGCTTCGTGGAGCAGGGTCTTAAGATGCAGCTGATGACGTACCTTGAGGGCGCTCTGGGCAGCGGCGGCAGACCTGCGGGAGTCTACTATTTCCGCATCAATGCCGGGGATCAGAACGTTTCAATGGAGGAAATGCTGTCCGGCAGCGTATCTGAGGAGGTCCTGCGCGGCATCGAGAGGGTTTACCGGCTGGACGGCATAACCGTCTCCGAGGGAGACGTCATCCGGGCCATAGACAAGGACTTCGACGAAAAGAGAAAGTCTGCGGTAGTCGATCTGGAACTGAAGGCCAACGGCGCGCTGGACGGCAGTTTCATTACTCCGGAGGAGATGGAGGAGTTCCGCAGGAAGTTCCGTGAGAACGTGCTCACCGTAAGCGAGCGGCTGTTCTCCGGAGAGATAAAGGCGCAGCGCAAAAAGCGCGGGAACGATTACGATTCCTGCACTTTCTGTTCTTTCGAGTCTGTATGTCTTAAGAATATAAGGATATGAACGGATATCTTCCGGTCAGCCGATTCTGAACGGCAGTTCGTCCAGATGATCGTAGCGCGAGAGTATGTCCATAAGGGTCCCCTGGAAGTTGAAGAATTCGTCCAGAGGCCCTGTTTTCTTAGGATAGAGTCCGGATCTGTAGCGGTCCGTGACTATGTTGTAACGTTCTATGGCTCTGCCCACGGCGTCCGGCCACGAGATATAGAGCTCCGCTGCGGCATTCTCGCCGGTCTTCCGAAGCAGCTTCCTGTCCCTGCCCGCAGTGGCAAGCAGCACCGCAAGCGACGCGGCGTTCTCTTCTATAAGGAAGCCGTTATGCTTGCTGCGAACTCCTTCCGCTGCGCAGCTCCCCTTTATCAGAGCGGCGGGGAGAGAGCAGGCCGCTGCCTCCCTTACCACCAGTCCGTTGGTGTCGAAATCCGAGGGGAACAGGAACATGTCCGCCCTGCAGTACCAGGCCTGCAGGATCTTTCTGTCGTTTACGGGTCCGGTGAACAGCACTTTGCGGCTGAGCCCCAGCTTGTCCGAGTATGCTTTTATCTCATCCGCTTCCTGGCCTCCGCCTACGAATACCATGCGGAAGTCCAGCTTCTGCGAGCGCAGCGCGTCCAGAGCGTCCAGAATTATCTTTATGCCTTTGTACCACATGAGCCGTCCCACAAAGAGGTAGACCGGCACGTCTTCCGGCGCCTTGAGCGCGGACGTTAGTTCCGTCACTTCGTCCTCCGGGAGCCGACCCAAAGGCATGTCCGCGCCGTTGGGCATCACTATGTAATCGCCTTCGTAGCCCATGGAGCGCAGGTTGCGGCCGGCGCCTTCGCTCACCACCCAGACCTCGTCGCAGGCGCTGATGTTGTTCACCAGAGCCGTAACGGCGCTGTCCTGCAGGAGCTTGCCCTTGATGGCCCCCTCTATCTCTATGTCGAACTTTGTGTGATAGGTCATTATGAGCGGCACGTCAAGCTGCTTCTTTATGCTTCTGGCGAAAACGGTAGAAGATATAGGGCAGTGGCTGTGGAGCACGTCGACGCCTGCCTCCTTGATCTTCTTGGCAGTGACCGGCGAGAAGGGATAGCCGGCAACGTATCCCAAACTCTTTCTGGTGTCTATGGCGGGATAGCGCAGGACGGGGAAATCGAAGACGCTGTCGTCCGCGTCCGGGTATTCCGGAGTTACGACCATGCTTGTGCCGCCGGCGGCGTTAATGTATTTTGCGTAGTTTACGACCGCGTTCGCCACGCCGTCTATGACTGGCGGGAACGAGTCGTTCAACAGACATACTTTCAGATCCATTCTTTTGAGTCCAGTATTATTGTGAAGGGGCCGTCATTGAGCAGTTCCACTTTCATGTCCGCGCCGAACACGCCTCGTTTTACGGACGGAACGATCTTCTCCGCGAGTCCGCAGATATAGTCGAACATCTCTTCCGCGAAGACCGCGGGACCGGCTCCCGTAAAGCTGGGCCGGTTGCCGTGTCTGCAGTCCGCGCACAGGGTGAACTGCGATACCATCAGCAGCTCGCCGCCCACGTCCGCAAGGGACAGGTTGGTCTTTCCGTTCTCATCCGCGAAGATCCTCAGTCCGCAGAGCTTCTTTACCATCTTTTCCGCGTCCGCCCTGGTGTCGTCGCCAAAGACTCCCACCAGAACCAGAAAGCCGCTGCCTATCTCCGAAACGACGCTTCCGTCCACGCTTACGCTTGCGCGGGTGACGCGCTGAATAACGAATCTCATAGTTTCCTCCGTATCGATATATTTGTATTATACCATAATCCGGCAAGTCTATTTGACACTTTATCGTGCGCTGTATATAATAAATCGTTATGGATAATAGGCCGATCATCCAATTCAAAAACGTAAGTTTCTCGTATCTGCAGGAAGAGGAGGGGTCTGCGCCGGTAGAAAAACTGGCGCTCGACGACGTCTCTTTTGACGTGCAGCGCGGCTCGTTCGTCGCCATCGTAGGCAGCAACGGCTCGGGCAAATCCACCCTGGCCAAGCACATGAACGCGCTCCTGCTGCCTACCTCCGGCAGCGTCATCGTGGACGGCGTGGACACCGTCACGGCGTCGGACGAGGCGCCCTGGGAACTGCGCAAGAAGATAGGCATGGTGTTCCAGAACCCGGACAACCAGCTGGTCTCCTCCATAGTGGAGGACGACGTGGCGTTCGGCCCGGAGAACATTGGAATGCCCCCGGAGGAGATACGCCAAAGAGTGGATGAGTCGCTTAAACTGGTGGACATGTACGAGCACCGCAAGAAGGGTCCGCACCTGCTGTCCGGCGGACAGAAGCAGCGCGTAGCCATCGCGGGCGTAATTGCCATGGATCCGGACTGCGTGGTGTTCGACGAGCCCACGGCCATGCTGGATCCCAGAGGCCGCAGGGAGATAATGACCATCATACGCAAGCTTCACGACCAGGGCGACACGGTGATACTGATCACGCACTTCATGGAAGAAGCCGCGGAGGCGGACCGCATAATAGTGATGGATCAGGGCAAGATAGCCGCGGACGCTCCGCCGGAGGAGATATTCTCCAAGGAAGATCTGGGCGTGCTCAATGTGCCCTTTGCGGTAAGACTGTCGGCGTCGCTGCGCAAGGCCGGCTTCGACATACCCGCAGG
>JAFZRK010000036.1 GCA_017619905.1 Bacillota bacterium | reverse complement strand
GTAATGCTCTGCGTGGCGGCCGCGGACTATACCACGGTCTCCAGGATAGATCCGGAGGACTTCATAACCACGGACTCGCACGTGCTTAGCGCGGAGGTCGGAAGGGGCCCTGAGTTCAGCGACAAATACGTCTGGTCGCTTCAGGACTACGTCAACGAGATCATAGAAGAGGTGCGCGCGTCCGGTCAGGATGCGGATTTCATCCCCAAGCTCAGCGGAAAGATATGCTTCTACGATCAGACCATGCCCCAGTTCAAGCATCTGAGCCTGGATCTCAAGAACTACAGTCTGGTCGATATCTCCCGGCTCGACCCGGACGATCTGATACTGGGGCGCATGCCGGAGGTCTCCGGCGAGATAGTCGTGGACCGCTGGGTGATAGACAAGTGCCTTTCCGGAAACGGCATAATACAGAACCTCATCCCCGGCAGGGAATACCTGCTGAACAAGCGCGTATACTGCGAGCGGAGATGGGGCGCTCTTACGATAGTAGGCATAAGCGACTCAGGGCAGCCCGCGCTCTATGCGGACAAGCCGACCATGATGGCTTGCGGAGTGTACGGCGTGGATGCGGTAACGCTTTCCGAATTCAGGCGGGTCACCGGAAGGACCGACGTTCCGGACCTGGCCGCCGGGGAGATCATCATCCTTGCGGACAACGCGGGCGGCGGATACATGGACAGAGCAGGCACCGCGATAGACTTCCCCTGCGGGCAGAGCTACAGGGTAAAGACGGTGCTGAAGGATACGCCGGGCATCGCCGCTTCGTACGTCATTGCGGACGAGGCGCTGGACGATCTCTATCAGGCCATGATAAGCTCGGTCAAGTCCTTCGACATATGGTGCGGGGACAAGGACGCCGTGACGGAGATAATAAAGGAGAAAGTTTCCGGCGTTAAGAACGGATCCATACGCGCGGAACTGACGGACCGCTACGCGGACGCGTATAAAGAGTATGCAGATAAGGTGTCCGTAAAGCTGGACGCCAGAACGATAATAACGGCCGCCGTGGTGATACTCTGCGCGGTGATGCTCTATCTTCTGCAGCGCTCCGCGATAAGGGAGAACATGGACCTGATCGTGGTATACCGGCTGCTCGGCATCCCGAAACGCGACCTGGTGGCGGTGTTCCTGCTGGAATCCCTCATCCATACGCTTAAGTACGCCCTGCCTGTGACCGTTCTTACATGGGCGGCGCTGTACGTCATGTCCGCGGCCGGACTGCTCGACACGGCGGTATACTTCCCGGTCTGGGCCGCAGCGCTGTGCTTCATGTTCATAGCGGTGATTCGCATGCTGGTATCGGTGATACCGGTGCTGCGTCTCTTAAGGGAGATGCCGGCCAAGCTCGCAGCAAGGTACGATTTCTGAACGACGTAAAGACGAAAAAACCGGGACGCCTGAGCGTTCCGGTCTTTTGTTTAGTATCTCTTATTTGCCTTCTTGCGAGCTGCCTCGGACTTCTTCTTTTCACGAACGCTGGGCTTCTCGTAGCATTCCCTCTTCCTGAGTTCGGCCATGATGCCGTCTCTAGCGCAGGAACGCTTGAATCTCTTAAGAGCACTCTCCAGGTTTTCACCCTCTTTTACAGTTACCTGTGCCAACGGTCTCACCTGCCTTTCCTGTTCTGAACGAACAGCAACATTATACATACTAAGAGCCGCGCGCGCAAGCGTTTTTGAAGCGTTCGGACAATTATTTTTCGTGCAGTCGGGGGCTTTTTTTGATATACTCAAATCAAAGGAAATAAGGAGGAAAACTTGAGCGAGATAAGGATAAATCCAAGCGGAGCGGTCGAGTTCTCCGAGGTGTTCGGAGCTTTCGACCATAACCTGGAGACCGTTGAAAAAGCAACGGGCTGCAGCATCACCTACAGGGGCGACCAGATAATCGTAAACGGCGAGCAGGCGGAGAAGGCAGCGTTCATAATCAACGAGCTCTTCAAGACCGCCGAGAACGGCCAGATACTGGACGATCAGAAGGTTGGCTACATAATAACGCTGGCGGGGGAAGGCGTTTCGTACACGGACTCCAACGTGGCGAGGGACGTGATATGCTTCACCTTCCGCGGCAAGCCCCTCAAGGCCAAGACGATAGGGCAGAGGAACTACGTCGACGCCATAAAGAAGAACGACATTACCTTCGGCATAGGTCCGGCGGGCACGGGAAAAACATACATAGCGGTCGCCATGGCGATCAATGCCCTCAAGAACAAGGACGTGGAGAAGATAATTCTCGCAAGGCCGGCAGTGTAAGCCGGAGAACGCCTGGGATTCCTGCCCGGAGATCTTCAGGAGAAGGTGGATCCGTACCTGCGTCCTCTTTACGACGCGCTCTACGACATACTGGGACGCGAGGCAACGCTGCGGCTCAAGGAAAAGGAGACCATAGAAGTGGTCCCGCTGGCCTACATGAGGGGCCGCACTTTGGACAACGCCTTCATAATCCTTGACGAAGCGCAGAACGCAACCAAGGAGCAGATGAAGATGTTCCTTACCAGGATGGGCTTCGGTTCCAAGGTGATAGTCACCGGAGACATAACTCAGGTGGACCTGCCGCGCGGCAAGCGATCGGGCCTTGTGGACGCGGTCAGCATCCTTAAAGGCGTGGAGGGAATCGCTTTCTGCACGCTAACGGATTCCGACGTGGTGCGTCACCCGCTGGTGCGCCGCATAGTTAACGCTTACGACAGATACATTTCAAAACACCCTGAGTGGTCGGAGGATCAATGACTATTTATTTTGACGAGGACGTAAGACCGGACGATACCACGGCGGCAGAGATGGAAGCCGCGGCGGTGGCTGCGCTGGAAGGCGAGGGCATAGACCCTGAGAACGCCAGCATCTCAGTCAGTTTCCTGGATAAAGCGGAGATAAAGAAGCTCAACAAGGAGTACCGCGGAGTGGACAGGATCACCGACGTGCTCAGCTTTCCGCTGTACGAGAGCGGGCAGATCCCCGGTCCGGAAGAGCTTGCGGAGGATGAGGAGCTGGCGCTTGGCGACGTGGTCATCTGCGAGGAAGTCTGCGAGGCGCAGGCGAAGGAATTCGGCCACAGCATAGAGAGGGAGATCATCTACCTTTTCACTCACAGCGTTTTCCACCTTCTGGGCTACGACCATGAGACGGAAGAAGACAAGGCGGACATGAGGGCCAGAGAGGAAGAAGTCATGGGCCTCCTGGGACTTGCAAGATGAAGAGCGCGTTCGTAGGAATAATAGGAAGGCCGAACGTCGGAAAGTCCACGCTTCTTAACGCGATGCTCGGCGAAAAGATAGCGATAACGAGCCCCAAGCCCCAGACCACCAGGAACGCGGTAAGGGGCATTTATACCAGGACGGAAGACGGACAGCCCGTCTGCCAGCTGGTATTCATAGACACCCCGGGCATCCATAAACCCAAGAACAAGCTGGGCAGCTACATGACCGATACCGCGGTCGCAACGCTCAAGGAAGCGGACGCGGTGCTTTTCCTTGTGGACAGCGTTTACGAGGAGAACGGCGGGGACGCCATGATAGTGGACCTGCTGCGAGGAGTGGATACTCCAAAAATACTCGTAATAAACAAGACGGACAAAATACCCCCGGATACCTACGAAAAGATCTACAGGACTTACGAGGACATGGGCCTGTTCGACTTTATCGTGGGCACAAGCGCCGTAAAGGCGGTCAACGCTGACGTGGTTCTGGAAAAGCTGGAGGAACTTGCGCAGGAAGGCCCCATGTACTTCCCGCCGGACATGGTCACGGACCATCCGGAGCGATTCCTCGCGAGCGAGATAATACGGGAAAAACTGCTGCTGTATCTGGAGGAGGAGATACCTCACGGAACGGCTGTGGAGATAGAAAAGTACGAGGAACTGGACGGCCTTACAAAGATCTACGCCGCCATCTACTGCGAGAAGAAGTCCCACAAGGGAATGATAATAGGCAAAGAAGGCCGCAAGATAAAAGGCATAGGCAAGGCCGCGCGCCAGGAGATAGAAGCGCTTACAGGAACCAAGGTTTATCTGGAGCTGTTCGTAAAAGTTAAAGAGGGCTGGCGAGACTCGTCCGTGGCCATAAGCAGCTTTGGGTATAAGAAGGACTGACGCCGCAAACGTCCGCGCATAAAACGATCGATGATAACCGAAACGGAAGGCATAGTGATAAGGCAGACCAAGACCGCCTACGGCAGGCGGATGATAGTTTTGCTTACGAAAAAGTACGGCAAGATCTCCGCGGGCACAAGCATCACCGAAGGCGGAAAGAACAAGTCCGCGCTGGCGCTGAGGCCTTTCACCAGAGGGCGCTACGAGCTTTTCAAAGGGCGCGATTCCTACAGCATCAACGGCGCGGAGACAATAGAGAGCTACTATTCCATTGGCGAGGACATCGAAAAGTATTCCTGCGCAGCGGGGGCTCTGGAGCTTGCCGACAAGATGCTGGAGGACGAGCAGCAGGCGCAGGGAATGTACAATCTGCTGTCGGAATACCTGTCCATACTGGAAAAACGCAAGAGCGACTTTGGAACGCTGTTTCTGGCTTTCCGAATCAAGGCGCTGGAGCTGTTCGGCAGCGGCATAAACGTAAAAAGCTGCGTAAAATGCGGAAAGACGGACGGCCTCAAGTGCATATCCGTGCCGGACGGAGGCGCCGTATGCGAAGACTGCGCAGGCCCTTCCGCGGAGCTAAATCCGTTGATATTCGACGCGGGCGATGATATAATAATAAAAATCATCGATTTCATACAGGCACACCCGCTCAGAGCCCTGGAAAAGCTTTCCGTGCCGGACCAGGTGAAGAGCAGGATGACAAAGATACTCAAGGCCTGGTATTCCTATCATCTGGGGATAGAAGGCCTGAAGAGCGAATCGCTCGTTTTATAGAAGGGAGATACAACCATGGAGATCACGCTGGAAAAGATCGAATTAGTCAAGGACCGCACCGGAGTAAGCTACAAGGAAGCCAAGGAAGCTCTGGAATTCGCCAACGGGAACGTAGTGGACGCGATAATCTACGTGGAGGAGAACATCGACCGCGAATTCTCTTCCAAGGAGAAGAAAGCAGTTAACAAGGTAGTCGACAATGTCAAGGAGATAGTCCGCAAGGGCAACGTCACCAAGATCAGGATATATCACGGGGACGACGTAGTGCTCAACCTGCCGGTCATCTTCGGAGTCGCCGGTACCGTGCTGTTCCCCTGGGGAGCCGTTGCTTCGGCAGTCGCAGCCGCGTTCACGAAGTGCAGAGTGGAGCTCGTCAAGGAAGACGGAAGCGTAGTGGACGTTAGCGAAAAGACCAGCGCCGCTTTCGAGACCGTCAAGGAAAAGGGCGGAGTAGTTGTGGACGAGGTCATCGACAAGGGATCCGAGCTCTACGCCACCGCAAAGGTCAAGGGAACGGAGCTTTACAACGTCGCCAAGGAGAAGGGATCGGTCATCTACGAAGTGGCAAAGGACAAGGGTTCCGAGCTCTACGAAGCCGCAAAGGACAAAGGCGCGGTGCTCTACGAGGCAGCCAAGGACAAGAAGGACGACCTGGCTGACCGCTTCGGAAAGAAGACCGGCGGCATAGACGCAGGCGCCGAGGAGCCCGCTATGAGCGACCTCTCGGATGAGGACGAAGAAGAATAATTTAACAGAATACGATATTACGTTAATAGGTGGAAAAATGGCTAAAGAATTTACGATGGACACAATAGTTGCCCTTTGCAAGGGCAGGGGCTTCCTGTACCCGGGCTCCGAGATCTACGGAGGTCTGGCCAACGCGTGGGACTACGGCCCCATAGGCGTGGAGCTTAAGAACAACATCAAGAGGGCGTGGTGGAAGAAGTTCGTCCAGGAGTCTCCGTACAACGTGGGACTGGACGCTGCCATCCTCATGAACCCGCAGACCTGGGTGGCTTCCGGACACGTCGGGGGCTTCTCGGATCCTCTCATGGACTGCAAGGAGTGCCATTCCAGATTCAGAGCCGATAAGCTTATAGAGGACTTCTGCAAAGAAAACAACATACCGCTCGAGGGCGGCGTGGACGGCTGGAGCAACGAGCAGATGGAGGCCTTCGTCACCGAGCACCACATCAAGTGCCCGGACTGCGGAGCGGAGAACTTCACCGGCATTCGCCAGTTCAACCTCATGTTCAAGACCTTCATGGGCGTCACCGAGGACAAGAAGGCGGAGATCTACCTCCGTCCGGAGACCGCTCAGGGCATATTCGTAAACTTCAAGAACGTTCAGAGGACCAGCCGCAAGAAGGTGCCTTTCGGCATCGCTCAGATCGGCAAGTCCTTCCGCAACGAGATCACTCCGGGCAACTTCATCTTCCGCATCCGCGAGTTCGAGCAGATGGAGCTGGAGTTCTTCTGCGAGCCGGATACGGATCTGGAATGGTTCGCGTTCTGGAAGGAGTACTGCCGCAAGTTCCTTGAGTGCCTGGGCATGAACATGGAGAAGCTTCGCCTGCGCGACCACTCCCAGGAGGAGCTGTCCTTCTACAGCAAGGCCACCACGGACTTCGAGTATCTGTTCCCGTTCGGCTGGGGCGAGCTCTGGGGCATAGCGGACCGTACCGATTACGACCTTACTCAGCATCAGAACTGCTCCGGACAGAGCATGCTCTACATAGACCCGATAGACCCCAAGAAGCGCTATATTCCTTACGTAATTGAGCCCTCGCTGGGAGCCGACAGAGTAACTCTGGCGTTCCTGTGCGACGCTTACGAGGAAGAGACCCTCACCTCCGAGGACGGCAAGACCGACACCCGCGTGGTGATGCACTTCCACCCGGCTCTGGCGCCGTTCAAGGCCGCAGTAATGCCGCTCACCAAGAACCAGAACGCCAAGGCGGAGGAGATCTACGCGGAGCTGGCCAAGTACTACATGGTGGACTACGACGCCTCCGGAAGCATAGGCAAGCGCTACAGAAGAGAAGACGAGATAGGAACTCCGTTCTGCATCACCGTGGACTTCGATACCGAGGCCGACGGCTGCGTAACGGTGCGCGACCGCGACACCATGAAGCAGGAGCGCGTAAAGATAGAAGACCTGAAGGCCTTCATAGAAAAGTCGCTCGAATTCTAAACGAACGCTCCGCCGCCCGCAGATGGCGGCGGAGTTTTTCTGTAATAAAGATCTGTATCAAACAGGGGACCATGAAAAAAAGGGATAAAAGAATGACCGGAAGACGCTTCAAGGCCGCGCTGGCATTGATCCTGGCGCTGGTGCTTTTAGCGTGCGCCTGCGGCTGCGGAAACGGTCCGTCAAACAACGGAAACGTTTCTCCTTCAAACAGCGGCAGACCCTCGGGCGGCGGAAACAACGCACCGGAAGCCCCCCCTGCGGTGACCGCACTCGGCTGCCTTAAGGATGCAGGTCTCATCCAGTCCATAGTTCCGGCCGGGGACGGCAGGGCGCTGGTCTCCTGCTGGACCGGAGAGTTCGGGAACATGGGTTCCGTCATATCTCTGGTGGATCTCGAAAAAGATGCTGTTCTTGCGCAGAGCGCCCCTGAAGACGATCTGGGAGAGCCGGAAGGCATACGTCCCAACGGAGAGATAGTGACGTCGGACATAGCCGGCGGCAGCATATATTTCCTTGATTCAAACTTTAAGCTGATAAGGACTCTGCCTGCCGTAGGCCGCAGCGTTTCGTACAGCAGTCAGGACGACTTGCTGTACATAACGGACGGAAGACGCGTGTTCACGCTGAGCCCGGACGGCGCTGAGGAGACGGTGATCGAGTTCCGCAACTGGACTGAAGTGTCCGCAGCGGATCCTTATTCACGGACTGTGCTTGTAATGGGGAAGAGCACCAACAGCTCCGCCGCGGATTATTACGGGGTGTTCAGCTTCAGCGGGGAAAAGCTGGTCTACTGGGAGTACGACAGCGATGTCATGGCGGTCGGGACCCTTGCGGGCAGCGGGATGATAGCCCAGTGCTACGAGGCCTTCGGCGAAGATTCGTTTGAGAGATACGCGCTCGTTGCATGCGGAATAACGTCCCCGTCAGGCGCGGAAAAAACCGCGGCCGTATACGAATGCCCCGGGCAGACCGAGATCTGCTGCTTCGGCGGATGCAGGTATGCAGTCGCTTCAAAGACCGTATACCCTGCTAACGGATCCGACCATTCGGAACTGTATATCTACGACCTTGCGGAAGGACAGAGCTTCCGGCTGGACGATCTTACGCCCTCCCGCTTCGTCACCGCGGCGTGGGACCCTGCCGGGGAACGCATCCTTAT
>JAFZRK010000035.1 GCA_017619905.1 Bacillota bacterium | reverse complement strand
CGCGTAGAGTCCCAGCTTGGCGAACTCCCTGGGGCTGTAGCCGAGCGCCCCCGCGAAGGTCTGCAGAAAGGACCCGCAGCCGGAGGAGCAGGCCTCGTTCAGATATATGCTGTCTATTGCGCCTCCGCGTATCTGGAAGCACTTTATGTCCTGCCCGCCAATGTCCAGGATGAAGTCCACGTCCGGGCAGAACTTCTTCGCGGCTGTGTAGTGCGCCACGGTCTCAACCACGCCGGTGTCCACGCAGAACGCGTTGCGGATTATCTCCTCGCCGTAACCGGTGACTGCGGAGCCGAGTATCTTAATGTCCGGGTAGTCTTTGTAGAGCTGCTGCAGGTAGCTTTTTACGATGGGTACTGGGTTGCCGTTGTTCGGCGTGTACAGAGGACGGAAGACGTTGCCTTCCCTGTCCGCAAGCACCAGTTTTACAGTCGTGGAACCCGCGTCTATGCCAAGGAACATCCCGGCCTTAGGCTCGCTGATCTCGCTTATGCCTTCGGAAGCCCGCCTGTGCCTTTCGGAGAATTCCGCGTACTCTTCTTCGGATGTGAACAGCGGGGTGCAGGCCGTATAGCCCTTACCCGCGCTGCGGTTGTGCAGTTTATCCAGAAGATGCGGAACGTCTATCGGTTCGGCGCTTCCCGCCCACGCGGCTCCCATGGCCACGTAGTAGAGCGAATTCTCCGGGCAGACGCCCTTCTCGCCGAGCACGTCGTCGAACGCCTCCCTAAGTTGCGGAATGTAAGTGAGCGGCCCGCCCAGATACAGTATGTTTCCCTTAATCTCCCTGCCCTGCGCAAGGCCCGCTATGGTCTGGTTGACCACCGCGTAGAATATGCTTGCGGCAATGTCTTCCTTCCTGGCGCCCTGGTTGAGCAGCGGCTGCACGTCGGACTTGGCGAACACGCCGCAGCGGCTGGCTATCGTATACAGCTTCTCGTGCCTTGCGGCCAGCGCGTCCATGTCCTCCACGGGGACCTGCATCAGCGACGCCATCTGGTCTATGAATGTCCCGGTGCCGCCCGCGCAGGTGCCGTTCATGCGCATCTCAAAACCGCCGGTAAGGAACAGAATCTTGGCGTCCTCGCCGCCCAGCTCTATCACCACGTCCGTGTCCGGAGCCAGTCGCTTTACGGCTACCCTCTCCGCGTACACTTCCTGCACGAAAGGCAGACCCATGCTCTCCGCAAGGCCCATGCCCGCGGATCCGGACATAGCAAGCTCGAAGCTCTCGCCCGGCATCTCTGCCTGCACCTGGGAGAGCATCTCGCCAAGGCACTCGTCTATCTTGGAAAGGTGGCGCAGATACCTTGCGAATACAAGCTCTCCGGCCTCGTTAATCACCGCGCATTTAAGCGTCGTGGATCCCACATCTATGCCGAGCTTCTTCATGCCTTGCCCTCCTGCTCGCGCGCTATCGCGAGCATCAGCTTGATGCGGTTCTCCTGGTTCACCTTGGAGGCGCCGGAGTCGTAGTCCACCGGGAATATGTTGGCCTTGGGATAGAGCTCCCGCAGCCGTCTTATGGTGCCCTTGCCCACTATATGATTCGGCAGGCAGCCGAAGGGCTGGGCGCATATAACGTTAGTGTAGCCCTTTTCTATCAGTTCCGCGGTCTCGCCGGGCAGGAGCCATCCCTCGCCCATCTTTACGCCGCGGTCAAGTATCGTGTCCGCAAGCCGCTCCACCTCTCCGAAGTGCACGGGTTTGACGAACTCCGGATAGGGTTCCAGCGCTTCCAGCATGGCCTTCTCCCAGCGGTCGGAGATCTTTCCGGCGATGCGGCCGCCCCACAGAGCGCCCAGGCCTCCGCCGTAGTACTCGTGGTCCTTCTCCATGTTCGCGAAGCAGTACTGGAAGAATCCCAGCACGCCCGGCACCATGTACTCGCAGCCCTGCGACAGCAGGAACTCCTCCAGGCCGTTGTTGCCCAGGGACGCGTATTTTACATATATCTCGCCCACGATGCCGACCTTTACGAGGTCCTTCTTTTCGCGGGGAATGTCGTGGAAATCCCTGGCGATCGCGGCGAGGTTCGTCTTCATTGCGCGGCTGGTAAGACCCTTCTTGTGAGCCAGCTGGTCCGTCAGTTCCTTTATCCACTTGTCCACCACGCGCCTGGTGTCGCCCTTGTTGATCTCGTAGGGCAGAGTCTGGTTCTTAAGCAGAAGCAGCATGTCGCCGTAGATGAGGCAGCGCAGCGCCGTCAGGGCCATGGCCGGCGTTATCTTGAAGCCGCTGTATTTTTCGAGCTGTGAAAAGCTTACGGAGATGACCGGAACATGCTCCATTCCCATGTTCTTGAGAGCTTTGCGCAGAAGCATTATGTAGTTGGACGCCCTGCATCCGCCGCCGGTCTGGAACATTATCAGGGCGGACTTGTCCGGGTCGAAATCGCCGCAGGACAGCGCGTAGAGCTGCTGCCCCAGCGAGCAGATGGCCGGGTAGCAGACGTCGTTGTGCAGGTACTTGAGGCCGGTGTCGATCACCTTCTTGCCGTCGTAGTGCACCGCCACCACCTTGTAGCCGTAGATCCTGAAGGCAGCTTCAAAAAGCTCCATATGCGTCGGAAAGATGTCCGGCGCAATTATGGTGTATTCTTCCTTCATTTGTTTGGTGAAATCCGGACCCATTACGGCTTGCCTTTCTGCGATGATTATTAATATATCAATATATATTAAATTATAATATATCACTTTTA
Source organism: Bacillota bacterium (assembly GCA_017619905.1). Lineage (GTDB taxonomy): Bacteria > Bacillota > Clostridia > Peptostreptococcales > Anaerovoracaceae > RUG13409. The sequence goes on along the minus strand of JAFZRK010000035.1, from coordinate 13,891 downwards.
TGGGTATGTGTTCAAGGCAGAAGCTGCCCGCAGTGTCCAAAACGACTTCGCAACAATTCTCTGCTTGACCGCTCTACATCGTTTTGCTATGTTGGAAACGAGGTGAACGTATATGGCTATAGGCGAAAACCTGAAAACGTTAAGACAGCGCTGCGGCATGACTCAGCAGCAGGCTGCGGGACTGCTGCTGCCTGCAATCATTTTCGGCGCGCTGGATCCGATTTACAGGATCGTCAGCTATTTGATCTCACCGGCATGGACTTTTGCTAAACTGGTCCTTATCTTCCTTGTGCTTTTGATAGCGGAAGCAATAAAAAAGAGCGGACACACGGTCCGCCCTTAAGTGAATAGACCTGATTACTTCTTGTTTACAGCGTCCTTGAGTGCCTTGCCGGCCTTGAATACGGGTGCCTTGCTGGCGGGGATCTTAACTACTTCGCCCGGCTTCTGCGGGTTTCTGCCCTGACGTGCCTTGCGGGCCTTAACTTCGAAGGTACCGAATCCGATCAGCTGTACCTTTCCGCCCTTCTTGAGCTCTGCTTCCAGCGCTTCCAGCGCTGCGTTAACGGTGATCTCCGTATCCTTCTTGGTGAGGCCGGTCTTAGCTGCTACGCTTGCTACTAATTCAGACTTATTCATTTTATTCCTCCTATAAAATTATTGGCTGTTGATGTGCCTATTGAACGATTTTCTGTTCACTTAATATTGTACCGATTTCACCGAATAAGTCAACATCAAAAATGCCGAAAAAGCTTAAAAAATCAACATTTTTCGGGATTTGGCACAGGTGCGGACACTATATCTGCAGGTGAGGCAGCGGATCGCTTTTTCTCAGCCCGCTTCGCGGCTTCACGCAGAGTCTTTTCAAGGAGCTTTGCTGCTCAGTTCGTACCTAACGACTTCGCAGAAGCTCCTCAGTGAAAAGTCTCTTCTACCGCTCCGGAGCGCTTCGAAACCGCGATCCGCTGCCACGCCTTTTCGTATTCCGCACGATCGCGCCAAATACGAAAAAACCGCCGCCCCCGGAAAGAGGGCGGCGCATCAGGCAGCAATCGTATGATCACTTTCTCTTGAGCAGGCGGCTGAGTTTCCTGAAACCGGGCACGGAGGACAGTTCGTCCATCTTTATCGAGCGGGTGACGAACACCATTATGACGTACACCACGACCCCCGCGAAGACCGCTGCAAGAGTGGACACTGCGTTGCCCATCCTGCTGCTCAGCACCCTGTACACGGCGAACGCCGCGGCGCCCATTACAGCGGAAGAGATCAGCGGACCTATGAGCATCAGCTTAAGATCCAGCTTCATTCCGGCGAAGCGCCTTACCGCCGCCAGATTCAGCCAGCAGGCCACGATGTATGCGCAGGTGGTCCCTATCGCGGCGCCCTTGACGTTTATCGACGGTATCTGGGTGAGCAAGTACGTTACAGCCACCTTTACGACGGCGCCTATGAACAGATTCTTTACAGGTATGCCCTGCTTTCCTATGCCCTGCAGGACTCCGGTGAGCGCGTGCACTGCGGCAAGGAAGAACAGCCCTACAGCGTAGTACGCAAGACAGGCCGACGCGTTGGCAATGCTCTCCGGCTGGCTGGAATAGAAGAGCTGCATTATGGGCCTTGCAAGTACTATCATGCCTATGGAGCACGGGAGACCGATCAGCGCCGCGTAGCGCATCCCCAGGGCGCTGTTCTTGCGGACGAAGTCCATGTCGTCGCGTTTGAATGCGTCGGTAATAACAGGCACCAGACTGAGGCATATCGCCTGCGTAAGCACCTGCGGGAAGTTGATGATAGGTGCGGCCATGCCGGAGAGTTCGCCGTAAAGACTCCTTGCGGCTGCGTCCGTATAGCCTACTATGTCCACCAGAACGTTCTTGACTATAAGAGTGTCTATCCAGTTGAGGATAGGCATTATGCAGGCGCCTATGGTGATCGGTATGGCTATCGCGAAAAGATCGCGGACTATTCCGGAAGTCGGCTGGATCGGCTTGCGTCCGGACTCCCTTATCTCCGCCACCATTACAGGCCTGTGACGCACGAATACGAACAGCACCGCGATAAGACCGAACAGTGCGCCTGCGCTTGCTCCGAAGCTTCCGCCTGCGGCAGCGTGAGCCTTGCCCCTGGGCAGCAGAAGATAGGCGAGCGCAAGGCCTATTCCTACGCGGAAGACCTGCTCCACCACCTGCGATACAGCCGTCGGTCCCATGGACTTCCGCCCCTGGAAATAGCCCCTGTAGCAACTCATGACAGGACAGAGAAGAAGCGCCGGAACTGTGGTCCGCAGCGCGTAGACAGCGTCCGGCTCGCCCTGGAGTTTAGTGATCCACGGGGCAAAGATATAGACTATGACAGCCGTGGCGAGGCCCAGCGCGGCCATCACCTTGAACGATATCCTGAATACCCTGTTTGCCTCATAATAATCGCCCGTGGAGCGCCTTTCGGCTATCATGCGCGATATGGCCGTAGGCAGTCCCGACGACGACACCGTAAGCATAAGGATATACATGGGATAGGCCGTCTGGTAATAGCCCAGACCGTCCGCTCCGATTATGTTGCCCAGGGGTATCCTGAAGAATACTCCCAGGAGCTTTACCAGCACCCCTGCCACGCCCAGCAGAGCAGCTCCGGCAACGAATGTTTTTTTAGCGTTGTTCTCTTCCGACATTTACTGTAACTGACCCTTTTGAATGATACTGTGTGTTCCGGACCCTGCGCAGCCCTGCCTGCGCTCCGGACGTTACTGCTTAATAAGACCTGCCTTGTACGCCTCGAGCAGGAGCTTCAGATTGTCGATCTCCACCGCCCTTGCCCTTCCGGCGTCCGTGTCCTTGTTCCTTATCCTGTTCTTAACGGGCTCTTTCTGGACCGGTATGGTCTTTATGTCCAGCTCCTCCGCGACGGCCCTTTCCTTGGTGGTGAAGGCGTCGTGGGCGGAGAGCAGGAAACCGTTGGAGTTCTGGACCAGCGTGTAGCCGGCTATGCCCGTGGTCTTCTGGTACGCCTTGGCGAAGCCGCCGTCGATGACTATCAGCCGTCCGCCGGCGTGTATTGGGCTGCTGCCCTTCTTTACCGGCACGTGGCCGTTTATCACTATTCCGTTCTCCGGATCGCCGCCGAACTCCTTCAGAAGCTTTTCGACGACGTCCACACGGTCGTAGAGCTCGTAGTACGGGTTCTTCTTTTCCACGTGGGTCTCCTTGTCGTCTATGAAGAGACGCTCGAACGTGGTGATCTTCTCCTTGCCGAACATAGGGCTCTTGTAGCCGCACCACAGGTACCAGAACAGGTCCACGCCGCGCTGCTTGTCCCTGCCGCCCTTGCTGAAATAGCCGGTGCGCACCAGTTTCTCCGCGTAGTCGAACCATTCCTTGCCGTACTTGTAGCCGTCCTCGGTGTTTATGGGGTCGAACTCGCCGTCCGCGGTCATGGGTATGCAGCCGTGGAACAGCAGGTTGCCGTTCAGCACTTTGTAGAAGCTGCCGTAATCGAAGAGGTATCTTACGTGCTGCTGCAGGATGCGGCTCTCCGCGAACTCCTTCTCGAAGTCCTGCATTATCTCCTCTTCTTCGGCCGTAAGCTTGTACGGGTCCGCGGGATCCACGGTCGGAAAGTCGCTGCTGTTCAGTTTGTAGACCTTGCCGCCTATGTTTATCGTATGATCCTCAAAGTTGATCTTGTCCAGAAGCAGAAGCGACTCCATCTCGTAGTGCTTGTGCTTCTTTATCAGCTGCCCCTCCACCTTGAACTGTATCATGGCGGAGGCCATCATCATGGGGTTGTCAGCCTTGGGATAGTTGCGCAGCGCGAAGGTCTCCAGCTTGCGCAGACTTATTCCGTAGCCCACCTCCAGCGTGTGGATGTTGTCGTACTTGGTGCAGTTCCTTACGACGTTGGCTATGCAGGCCCTGTTGCCCGCCGCGGCGCCCATCCAGAGTATGTCGTGGTTGCCCCACTGGATGTCCACGTTGGGATATTTCATGAGGGTGTCGATGACCAGCTCTCCCGCGGGGCCTCTGTCGTAGACGTCGCCCAGGATGTGCAGACGGAAGATCGACACTCTGGAGATAAGACCGCTGATTATGATTATGAAGTCGTCCGCGCAGCCGACCTCAACTATGGAGTCTATGATGTAGTCCTGATGGTTGACGCCTCCGTAAGCCATAGCGGAGCTGCTTCCGTAGATGAGCTCCTCCAGCGTGTAGGCGTACTTGTCCGGCATGCGCTTTCTGACGTAGGATCTTGTGAACTTGAAGGTGGACACCTCCAGCAGCCGAACGAGCTTCTTAAGGGTGTCCCTGTAGAATGCCTTTTTATCTTTTATTTCCGGGAGCATCAGCTCCAGCTTTTCTCTGGGGTAGTAGATGAGCGTGGCCAGGGTGCGGCGCTCGGCGTCGTCCATGTCCGGGAAGATCTCGTCTATCCTCCGCTTTATGGTTCCGGAAGCGTTCCTGAGTATGTGCAGGAAGGCCTCGTACTCCGCGTGGATGTCGCTCATGAAATAGTCCGTGCCCTTGGGCAGGTTCTGGATAGTCATGAGGTTGACGATCTCGGCTTCGACTTCGTCCTCCGTCTTGTAGGTGCGGGCCAGAAGCTTAAGATACTCCATCTTGCTTTCGCTGATCTGCATGTGCGCCTCCTTGACTGCATAGATAGTTTATTATAGCACATTTTAATGCTGATTGTCTTTGCGTTGAAAAAATAGTATAATCGCTTCGGAGGATGACCATGATCAGAATTTACCCTTCGGTATTCAGTGGACAGCTTAAGGCCCCCGCGTCGCACGCGCACGCGCAGCGGCTGCTGTTCATGTCCAGCATTCCGTCCAGACCCACCACGGTGCGCAACGTTCCGGACTGCGAGGACGTGGACACCACGATAAGGTGCCTGGAGGCGCTGGGCTGCATAGTGGTAAGGAGCGGAGACAGCTGCACCGTAACGCCTTTCCCCAAGAACATACTGGGACAGATAGCGGATTTCAACTTCGGGCAGAGCGCCACGAGCTCCAGGATAGCCATAGCGCTGGCGGGAGCGTTCGGAATACGCGCCAACTGCAAGGCGAGCGGCAGTCTTCCCAGAAGGAAGCTCTTCCCGCTTACCGGAAGGATGGCCATACGCGGAGTGCGCTTCTCCAAGTTCTCCCTGCCGTTTACCATGCAGGGACGGCTGGAACCCGGCGAATACGTGTTCGAGGGCAACGAAGGGTCGCAGTTCATAAGCGCCATTCTCATGGCTCTGCCGCTGCTTCCCGGGCCCAGCACCATAAAGCTGGCTTCGCCGCTGATCGACAGCTCCTTCGTGGACCTTACGATAAGATCGATGGCGGCCTTCGGCGTCAGAATAGAGAAGACGGACTACGGATACTACGTTCCGGGCAGGCAGTACTACGAGTCTCCCGGAGAGATAAGCACCGAGAACGACTGGGGCCTTGCGGCTCTGTGGGTGGCTGCCGGAGCGGCCAGCGGAGAAAGGAGCGGCGACGTTATCATGACGGAGCTGCCCAACGATTCGCCCCAGCTCTACAGGGACGTTGCCAAGGAGTTCCCGTTCATAGCGCAGGACTACGCGGAGCTGGATTTTGACGCTTCCACCTGCCCCAGCTTGGCAAGCTTCTACGCGGCCATGTCCGCGGTAAAGGGCGCAACGGTAACGATAAGCGGCGTGCCTCAGCTCCGGAGCAAGGAGTCCGACCGGCTGGCGGTAATGGCGGAGATATGCAACGCTTTGGGCCAGAAGACCACGCTCACGGCGGACGGTCTGCACATAGAGGGCACCGGCAAGCCGGAGTACCCGGAGGATCTTAAGATAAACTGCCACAGGGATCCGTGGAGATTCATGTCCATGGCGCTGGCGTCGTCCAAGCTCGTACGTCCGATAATCCTGGACAGCGAGTTCACCCCGGAGAAGATCTACCGGAACTTCCTGGAGGACTTCAAGACCCTCGGCGGAAAATACGAGATCCTGTAGCTCCGGAGGCGGTACATCCGTTACAAAACACGGACTTTCGGGACAGCTCTTTCACAAAAAACAACAAGGCGGATCAGATCGATCCGCCTTTTATGTTTGCTTGATTTTATGAACGCGAGGCCGGTTCTCTGCAGCAGCCAGCGCTGCTGTCAGCAGTATCTTATGACTTCTTCCGGTTCCTTGCGAGGCCTTATTCCTGGCTCCTCGGCGCGCTTTCCGATGGCTATCACGGACATTACCGTCTCGCTGTCCGGAATGCCCAGCGCTTCGCGGATGGCGTCCCCGTTGCGTATGCCCATTATAAGCGTGTCGTATCCAGCGTTTGAAGCCGCAAGGATAAGGTAGGCGTCGTGGAGCCCCAGATCGTAGGCGCCCCAGCCGTTTCCGACCGCGTTTGCCGCGACGCCGGCGTTAAATCCCGACAGGTCCTTTACGTAGGTCGTTACGATGAGCGCGGCGTTCTCCGCCTTGGACCGGTTGCCTTCCGGGAGCCCCTGCGTGCGTACCTCCGCGATCTTTTCCGGAGACTCCACTACGTAGCATCTTGCGGTCTGCAGGTTCTTCCACGATGGCGCCTGCTGCGCCTCCTTAAGAATGGCGGCCAGTTCTTCGTGCGAAGGCGCGGCCTTGTACTTGCGTATGCTGCGGCGGACTTTGATGAGTTCACTGAATTCCATTGTCGTTCCTCCTCTGCCTGGTATGATCAGCTTCAGCTTCCATCCGGAAGCGATAGACTTCGCGCAGCCATCCGGGCCAGTCCTCAAGACTGTCCGCCAGCTTTTCGAGCGCCCGCCTGCCGGTCCGTCTGTCTAAAAGAGCGAACATCTTTACTATTGGGTCGTTCGACTCCCGGCTCTCCTTTATGCCCGAATTCCTGTATATTTCAAGGGCCTGGGCGAATTCTCCGTCCGTGTACTCCGTGCGCGCATCCATCGGATACTGCGCAAGCAGGCCGCGGTAGTCCGCCCAGTAATCCGCGATATCCATGGGATGCTGCTTTTCCGAAAGCCCCATCCCGATGAAATACGAGTTAACGGTCTCCCAGGAGAACTGCTTGAAAAGTTCACCGTCAAAAAAGACCTCGAAGATATGGCATCCGTCCATGCCGACATAAGTCGTACAGTTGTATCTTACTCTTCCTTTGAGCGAGTCTGCAGGCATCTCCTTTTCCAGATACCTGCGCATTCCGCTCCAGGAACCCAGCGTTTTCTTCAACGGTCTTTTCTCCCGGATACTAATGATCGTCTTTTATGCTATTTTCACAGATTACTGCAAAAAAAGCAAATACAAAAGGGACGGCTCCGGATCGCGGAACCGTCCCTGAATGTCAGTACATGGATAACCGTCCCCTAAACTATCAATACTTTCCGAGGGATCCGGAGAGCTGGTCGTTGGGCTTCTCGGCGAAGCTGGTGTCCTTGCCGGGCAGGATCGCGTTGAGCACGAGTCCTACGATGGAAGCTACCGCAAGGCCGGAGAGACTTACGGAACCGATCATGATGTTGCCCTTTGCGGAATACTCGATTCCTATGCAGAGGCAGAGGATGAGAGCGGCTATGATTACGTTTCTGCTCTTCTGGAAGTCTACCTGATTCTCGACCACGTTGCGTACGCCTATGGCTGCGATCATACCGTAGAGGATGATGGATACGCCGCCGATGGTGGCTGCCGGCATGGCCGTGATGATGGCTGCGAACTTCGGGCAGAAGCTCAGCACTATCGCGAAGATCGCTGCGAGTCTAATTACCAGAGGATCGAATACTTTGGTAAGAGCAAGGACGCCGGTGTTCTCACCGTAGGTGGTGTTTGCGGGAGCTCCGAACAGAGCGGCTATCGTGGTTCCTACGCCGTCTCCGATAAGAGTTCTGTGAAGACCCGGGTCGGCGATGAAGTCCTTGCCTACGGTTCCGCTGATTGCGGAGATGTCGCCAACGTGCTCCATCATGGTGGCTACTGCCAGCGGAACTATGGTGATTATCGCGGAAGCGATCAGTCCTCCGTTAGCGTTGCCGATCAGGGAGAACACGGTGTTTTCCTTAACTATGGGAAGGCCTATCCAGGCAGCTTCGGAAACTCCGGACCAGTCCACGTTTCCGGTAACTGCGGCTACTATGTAGGAAGCCAGAACTCCCAGGAGGATGGGTATGATCTTGATCATTCCCTTGCCCCAGATGTTGCAGACTATTACCACGACTATGGCCACGAGGGCGATCCACCAGTTCTGGTTGCAGTTGTCGATGGCGGAAGGCGCAAGGTGGAGACCTACGCAGATGATTATCGGACCTGTGACTATCGGCGGGAAGAAGCGCATTACCTTGCTGGCGCCAACTACCTTGCAGATGAGAGCAAGGATAAGGTACAGAAGACCTGCGCACGCAATGCCTATGCCGGCGTAGGGAAGACCCTGCTCCGCAGTCATTCCTGCATTGACAGCCATGTCCTTGACCGCGAAATACCCGCCCAGGAAAGCGAAGGAAGATCCGAGGAATACCGGGACCTTTCCGCCTGTGACGAGGTGCATGAACAGAGTTGCTATGCCCGCGAACAGCAGAGTCGTGGACACACTCAGTCCGGTAAGGATCGGAACAAGAACAGTTGCTCCGAACATCGCGAACATGTGCTGCAGACCGAGTACTATGGTCTTGCCTGTTCCGAGTTCTTTGGCGCTGTAGATGGCGCCCTCTTTTTCACTCATTTTGATTTCTCCTTTTTTTGATCTATTTTGAATATAAGTTCACACACATTTGTCCGTCGAACTCCGTCACCTGGACGGAGACGATCTCGTTTCTGGACGTGGGGACGTTCTTGCCCACGTAATCCGCCCTAATGGGAAGCTCCCTGTGGCCGCGGTCTATGAGCACCGCCAGCTGTATGGAGGCCGGCCTTCCCAGAGCGCTGACCGCGTCCAGCGCGGCCCTTACGGTGCGCCCGGTGAAGATGACGTCGTCCACCAGGATCACCTTCTTATCTTTTACCGGAAAGTCGATCTTCGTGTAATTTACGGTGGGGACCGGGTCGGTCTCGGAAAGGTCGTCGCGGTAGAGCGTTATGTCCAGCTCTCCCACGGGGATGTCGGAGCCCTCTATGTCCTTGATGTTTCTGGCAAGCTCCCTGGCAAGGGGCACTCCCCTGCGGCGTATGCCCAAAAAAACAAGCCCTTCCGCGCCCTCGTTCTGTTCGAGGATCTGATGCGACATGCGCTTGAGCGCTCTGTGCATCGCCTCTTCGTTTAGAAGCTGCGCTTTTGGCTTTCTGTCTCCGAGATCCATAAAAAAATCCTGCCCGGCCGGCAAGATCTGCTCCACGCTGCACGCGCGGTCCTTTATGGATCTTACCGGTCTCTCTGTACCGATTTAAAGATGGTTTTTCCTACGGATATTATAGCTTTTCCTAAGGCAAGCGTCAAGAAACAAAGAAAGCTTAACGGGCCCGTTTTTTATGCACAAAAACAGTTTCGGCATACTACAAAAAAACCGAAAGTTCCACGGAAAAAATCTTTTTTGCGCTGCCGATTATGTTAACATCAACAAGTGAGAAAAACTTGTTCGCGAACAATTGTCAACAAGCCGGAAATGCCTTGAAATCATAGGGTCCTCCGATAAGTGAACAAAAGGCGGCGCACCCCTTTCCAACACTTTTCCACCGAAACCTGTGGAAAACTATTACAGCCCGGAAACGTTGAAATTTCAAGGCGTAACAAGCACGATCAATTTGTCAATACACAAGTTTTCCACAGAATCGTTATTTTTACACAATAACTTTTATGGCTCTCAAAAATAAAAAAGTTTTATCGTTTTTTGCGGCAAAAAAACTTCGAAGCAGCTGCGATTTTATTCATTCGGGTAATAGAAAAACGGCGCCTAAAGACATTGAAAGGATACAGAGGACCGTCCCCTATGCCATTCGGGCAAATCGTGGTAGAATAGCAGAAGACGAAAGAGGAATACAGTTATGAGACTCAACAAATACATTGCGCAGGCCGGAGTCAGCTCCAGGCGCGGCGCGGACGATCTTATAAAAGAAGGACGCGTAAAGATTAACGGCGCGGTCCTTAAGGAACCGGGCTACGACGTGCAGGACGGCGACAAGGTGGAAGTGAACGGCAAAGTGCTGGAAGGCGCCGAAAAGCTCTGCTGGTACGCCCTCAACAAACCCGCAGGATACGTCACCACCAGAAAGGACGAAAAAGGCAGACCCACCGTCATGGACCTGCTTACCGACGTGGACGTGAACGTGTTCCCCGTGGGCCGTCTGGACTACGACAGCTGCGGGCTGCTCCTCCTGACCAACGACGGCGCCCTGGCCAACAGGATATCCAGACCGTCCTCGCATCTGGAAAAGACCTACCTTGCGCGGCTGAACGGCGTTCCGACCGAGCGCCAGATGGATCAGCTCCGCAAAGGCATAGAGATAGATCTGGAGGAAAAGGACCCTGCCACCGGCAAGCATTACACCAGAAAATACAAGACGCGCCCTGCAAAGGTATCCATGGTATCGCAGGCCGCGCGCGAATGCGTGCTGGAGATAAAGATAACCGAGGGCAAGAACCGCCAGATCAGAAAGATGGCGGAGGCCATCGGCTTAAAGGTACTGGCGCTGCAGCGCACAGCCATCGGAGAGATACGTCTTGGCCGCACGAAGGAAGGCGGCTACAGGCGGCTCACCCAGGCGGAGGTGAACTATCTTAAAGGCATTAAATAGCGCAGAACTCCCGGATCTGCCCCGCTATGATTTCCATCAGGCGGGTGCGGGCCTCCAGGGATGCCCACGCGATGTGCGGGGTAATGAACAGGCGGCTGTCCTGCATTCCGAAGAACGGACTGTCCTTGCTCATGGGTTCAACGGAAAGAACGTCCAGACCCGCGGCGGTTATGGTGCCGTTCTCAAGAGCTTCCGCAAGATCTTTTTCGACTATTATCGGACCGCGTCCCACGTTTATGAGGACAGCGGTCTTTTTCATCTGCTTTAGGGCCGCCGCGTCGATCAGGCCTTCCGTCTGTTCGTTGAGCGGCGCGTGTATCGAAACTATGTCCGACGTCGCCAGCAGCTCCTCAAAGCTGACTTCCCGGAAGTCCTCCGTGTGGTTGCGCCCGGACGTGGAATAGTACTGCACTCTGCAGCCGAAAGCCGACGCTATCTGCGCCACCCTGCGGCCTATGGTCCCGAGGCCTATTATACCCCAGGTCCGGCCGGCCAGCTCATGGAAGGTCTCGGCGAAATGTGTGAACAGTCGGTCGTCCGCGTAGCGTCCGTCCTTTACGTATTCGTCGTAGTAGCGCAGGTGCTCCCAGATGTAGAACAGCAGCGCAAACGTGTGCTGCGCCACGCTCTCGGTGGAATATCCTGCCACGTTGCGCCACTCTATGCCTCGCTCCGCAAGGTAGTCCTTGTCCAGATTGTTGGTTCCGGTGGCTGTGACGCAGACCAGCTTCAGATGCTCCGCAAGGCCAATGGTCTCCTCGTTTATGGGGGTCTTGTTGAGGACGATTATGTCCGCGTCCCTGGTGCGTTCCCTCGCCTCCGCGGGCGTTGAGAAATCATGCATCACAACATTTCCGAGCTTCTCGAACGCGCTCAGATCCAGATCGTCCCCTATGCTTTTGCGGTCCAGAAATACTATGTTCATTCAGCGTCTGCGGCCGGCGCGTCCTTGGTCTTGGGCGCGTCCTTCTTAGTCTTGATGATCCTGAACACCATGGGGTAGAGCCCCACTTCCACGAACATTATTATGCAGTAGCGGACGGCTCTTATGGAATAGCCCAGCGCGTTCTCAGCGTGCAGCATGTCGGACGGGAACGGCATCTTTAGCAGCGTGTTGAGCCCGAAGTAGATGGCTCCGCCGATGATGACGCGCAGTATCATGCGCCACCACACTCTGGTGTTCTCGAAATGCACCACCTTCTCCTCGAAGAGGTCGCCGATGAAGAAGCCCGCCATCATGCCGATCCCGGTGTAGTAGTCGTCCGTCCTGCTCCAGAAGCAGCCGACCAGCGACACGATGAAGATGATCAGATAGAGGAGCCACTTGCGCTTGGACCTGTCCAGAAGCCACGGCATGAGGAAGATGATGATAAGGCCCAGCACCCATCCGCACATGACGTCCGTCGGGTAGTGGACTCCTACGCAGAACCTTGAGATTCCAACGAGTATCGGCAGCAGTACGCCTATTATCCTTACCGCTTTGTTCTTGTAGTAATAAGCCAGCGAACCGTAGGCAATGGTGGAGTTGGTGGAGTGCCCGCTGGGGAACGACCAGCCCTGCGCCTTTACGTCGTAGATGCTGGCGGAACTGTCCACCGGCTTAAGGCACTTTATGCCCTCGTTGTCGAAATACGGACGCCTGCGGCAGGCGATGTTCTTGATGAGCGGGTTCCATACCAGACCCATCGTTATGTTGAGGCCTATCCTGCGGCCGACCTTCTTGTCGAACGACCAGTACATGAAGCCCAGCACCACTATGAGCACCAGTTCCTCGCCGAACATGGTTATGAACGACGCGAGCTTTACGCCGAAACTTCCCAGATGCGCCTGGATGAACTCCATTAGCGCTACTTCCCACTGAAAATAAAACGTATTACCCATGATGACTCCTGTTTTACGGTAACGGTTGACTGTGTCTGCGGCCGGGCTGACCGGCGCGCGGCTTTATCGCCTAACGGCACATTTCTATTATGGCAAGCTCTATGAGCGTCCTGGGCCTTGCAGCCCAGCGCGCGTCAAGAAGCGCCTGCGAAAGCGTTTTGATGCACGAGGAGATGAACGCCAGATCCGTGGCTTTGGCCTGGACCCTGAGACGCTCTATGTTCTCCGTCGAGAGATTGAGTATGTTCTGCGGCTCGTCCGAGAACTTTATTATCATTAAGCTGCGGAAGTGGTCCAGCCAGTCGCGGCCCACCTGAAGCGCCTCCTTGCCTTCCGAAAGAGTCTCGGCGAAGGCGGTGAGAGCTCCGGCGGCATCTCCCGTACGCACGGAGTCCGTAAGCTTTACGAAAAGCTCCGACGGCGCCATGCCCAGCAGTTCCAGCACGTCCTCCCTGGTGAGCCGGTCCCCGCTTCCTATGCAGAGGTCCAGAAGCGACAGACCGTCTCTTACCGAACCGTCCGCGCTGCCCGCAAGAAGAGCCAGGGCGTCCTCGTCCGCCTTTACGCCTATCTTAGCGCAGATGTCGCGGAACCTTGCCCGGATGACGCTCTCCGGCACGCGGCGGAAGTCCAGACGTATGCACCTGGACTGTATGGTGGCCGGAAGCTTGTTTGGATCCGTGGTGCAGAGGATGAAGACCGTGTCTTTGGGCGGCTCCTCGAGCGTCTTAAGGAACGCGTTGAAAGCCTGCGTGGAGAGCATGTGGACTTCGTCGATTATATAGACCTTTTTTCTTCCGACGGCAGGCGGGAAGTTGACTTCCTCGCGGAGGGTGCGGATGTCGTCCACGGAGTTGTTGGACGCGGCGTCCAGCTCCGTAACGTCTATGAACGTTCCGGCTGCTATGGCCTTGCAGGCGTCGCACTCCCCGCAGGGACGCTCCCCGTCCGAAGTGCAGTTGAGCGCTTTGGCCAGAAGCCGCGCCGTGGTGGTCTTGCCCGTTCCGCGCGTTCCGCAGAAAAGGTAGGCGTGGCCCACGGTATCCGATGCTATCTGGTTTTTGAGGATCTTTACGATGTGGTCCTGTCCGATCAGATCGTCGAACGTTTCCGGCCTGAAGGCCCTGTACAATGCCTGATACATCCTGTTCTCCTCCGGGTGATCAAGTTTATGAGTGACGCTGCAGAACAGCGTTGTAAATAAACATCAGTGCCGGTCCGCAGCCGAGCTCTGCCCGCGGCACATAGGCGGCTCCGCTTAATGCTGCTTCCTTCCGGACCTGACATGGTTCGCAGATTCCTATTGCGCGGAAGCCCGGCTGCGGGCCGGCACATCCTG
>JAFZRK010000034.1 GCA_017619905.1 Bacillota bacterium | reverse complement strand
GCTACCTTGGCGTAAAGTCCGCGTTCCGTCAGGAGCGTTTCAACATCCTTAAGCACTATCTAAAGAGGCTGCTGCACATCTACCTGCCGCTCCTGGTCGTGGTGCTGATCACCGTGGGGGTCGTGTCGCTGCTTCCGCAGATAAGATGGCTGAATCTTAAGCCGGAGACCACGTCCGTGCTGCTGGGCTACAACAATTTCTGGCAGATCGCGGCCCGCCAGGACTATTTTGCCAGACATACGGACTCGCCTTTCATCCATTTCTGGTACATAGCCATACTTCTGCAGTTCGAGCTGATCTTCCCCATCGTCTTCGTGATCCTGAAGTTCATAGGGGAGAAGATAAGCCGGCTTCTGGCGTGCCTGATGCCGCTGGCAGTGTGCGCGGCCAGTTACGTGTTCTTCTGGCGGCTGATTGCTGAGGGGCGGATAACGGAGGCCTATTACCACAGCATGGCCAGAGCGTTCGCGCCGTTCCTTGGGGTGGCGCTCGGCTTTGCGGAGCAGTACTGCGGACCGCTGGTGCCCAGAAAGCTCCGGGGCGGCCCGGCGTCCGTCTGGATATTTGCGGTCTATCTGGCCGTTTTCGCGTTCATAAACGTTTATTTCGACAGCAATTCCGAGTATCCGGCGCTGCTGTTCCTGGCGGTGGCGTTGATAAGCGCGCGGCTCGTAAGCCATGCCTGCGCAGGATCGCCGGGCCGGCACGAAAAGCCCGCGGAACACAGAGCGCTGAGCTTTATCGCGGACGCGTCGTACGAGATCTACCTGATCCAGTACCCACTGATCTTCCTTGGAAGCGAGCTGTTTTCCGGGGCTTTGGACGACGCAGCAATAACGGCGGGGATAATAGTTTCCACGCTCCTTGCGGCGTTCCTGCTGCATTTCGGGCTGTTCTTCAAGAAGGGTAGAAAGCCGGGAGGCCTTAGAATTGCAATGCTTGTGGTCTTTCTGCTTGCGGCGGCCGGAGGTGGTTACTATTTTTCAGTTGCAGAAGATCACACGCAGGAGCTGGCGGAACTTGAGCGGCGCCTGGAGGAGAACACCCGGGAGATGGAGGCCCGCCAGAAGGCAATGGCCGAGCAGAGCTGCAGCGAAGAGAACAAGTGGGCTGAGCTGCTGGAGAGTTTCGACGGCGGCGAGGAAAGAGTCCTTCAGGCCGTCAGGGAGATGCCCGTCGCGTGCATAGGCGACTCCGTAATGCTGGGCGCGCTGGACGATCTTATGGCGGCCTTCCCCAACGGATGGTTCGACGCGCAGAAGTCCCGCACGGCCTGGGTGCTTCAGGAAGTAATAAACTGCATGGACAGGAGCGGCATCCCGCACGGGACCGTCGTAGTCAACTTCGGCGCCAACGGCGACAGCCCGTTTAAGGTAAAGGAGCGCGCAATGGACCTGCTGGAGGGCTGTCGGGTATACTGGCTCACCAACACCAACCCGAGGATGCGCGGCGCCAACGCTGCTATCTACCAGCTGGCGGAGGAGTACGAAAATCTGACCGTAATAGATTGGCAGAGCATGAGCGAGGGCCATCCGGAGTATTTCTTTGCGGACGGGCTCCATCTGACGGCGGAGGGCCGCAAGGCGTTCGCGGACGCCATCTTCGAGGCGATAAGCAAGCCGTATCTGGAGGATTGGAGGCAGAAGAAGGCGGACGCGGAGGCGGAATACGAAAAATACCGCGGCCAGATGGTGTCGTTCTACGGGAACGACCTGCTGACCAACGTCTACCCGCTGATCGCGGCGGACTTCCCGCACGGGAGCTTCAGGACCTACGACGGGTTCGATCTTGACGCGCTGCTTGGCGACATGAAGAGCGCCGCCGGTGCCCTTACGCTTGCGGACAGAATAGTCCTTGCCCTGGACGGCACGGTGGAGATATCGCAGGACGGGCTGCGGCAGATAAAGGAGGCCGCCGGCGAACGCCGCCTGATCCTGGTAATGCCGGGCAGCATGGGCGAGGTCTCCGCGGACGGAAGCATCCCGGAAACACTCAGCTGGGGGCCGGAAGGCGGCAAACTGTTCATGGCGGACGGTTCGCACCTTACTCCGGAGGCCAACGAAGCGCTCAGGAGCACCCTTCTGGACCTGGGGTTGACGTCGGAAGAATGACCGGCCCTGCGCTGCATCCTGACGTCGGAAGAATGACCAGGGAAGCAGTTTCAGGGCAAGCTGCGGCGGTCGTCCGCAATATGCTGGTTAAGCAAATATCATTCGTTCTAATTGGCGCATAAATGTAGTATAATAAATAATCGGGGCGAAGCTCCGGAGACCGTCCGGCTCACAAAGCCGGGTCGTCCGGTGAAGCCCCGCTGCATAAACACATCACATCAAGATTCTCTTCGCGAAAGAGTAATGATAGCTAAATTGCGCAGCTGCGCGGGAAGGAAAGGGAAAATAATGGCAAAGATCGATCTCAGCAAGTACGGAATCAACGGCGTAACCGAAATCATCCACAATCCGTCGTACGAATTCCTCTATGAAGAGGAAATGAAGCCGGGCCTCACCGGTTTCGACGTAGGCGTAATGACCGAGCTGGACTCCGTCAACGTAATGACCGGTATCTACACCGGACGTTCGCCCAAGGACAAGTACATAGTCATGGACGCCAACTCCAAGGACACCGTCTGGTGGAACACACCCGAGTATCCGAACGACAACCACCCCATGACCGAGGACGTATGGGCAAAGGTAAAGGAAATGGCAGTAAAGCAGCTCTGCGGCAAGAGACTTTTCGTAGTCGATGCTTTC
>JAFZRK010000033.1 GCA_017619905.1 Bacillota bacterium | reverse complement strand
GGACATGAGATCCGAACTCCAGCGCATCCACAAAGAACTGGGAACGACCATCATCTATGTTACCCACGACCAGGTGGAGGCTCTTACGATGTCCACCAAGATCGCGCTGTTTAAGGCCGGCGAACTGAGCCAGGTAGCGCCTCCGATGGAGCTCTACATGAACCCGATAGACCTTCAGGCTGCGGACTTCATAGGCAACCCCAGGATCAACTTCCTTGAAGGCAGGGCCCGCCGCGAAGGCAGTAAGATGTATGTTTCCTGCGAGCTCGACGAGTATGTCTTTGACGAGCAGGACTTCACGAACGAGACCATTCCCGAAGGAGAATTCGCCTGCGTAGTGGCCATCAGACCGGAGCAGATACATATCGATACCGAGCCCGGTGAGGGCAGGGTGCCTGTTCAGGTCTACGCCAACCAGCCGGCCGGTTCCGAGACTCTGGTATCCCTTAAGAAGGGTGAAAGCGACTTCCTTTCCAAGCAGATTGGGCTTGCTCACTACAAACTTGACCAGGAAGTCTACGTTACCGTGGCTCCGGAAAAGATCAATGTTTATAACGCGGAGACAACGCGCCTGATAAAGCGCGCCCGCTGATTATAAAGTCCATAACGCAAAAGACAGCTGGATCATTTCATGAAAGGAGAAGATTAATCATGAAGACACGCAGAGCATTGGCATTGGTGCTGGCACTGTGCATGGTCATCGGTCTTGCCGCTTGCGGCACACCGGCTAACAACGGAGGCAGCAATACCACGCCCGGAAACAACAACAACGTGGAGCCCGCCCCCGGAAAGGACGACTCCAAATTCTTCGGTCCCATCTACGATGAGTGGAGCGACATGACCGACGAACAGCTCTACGAAAAGGCCAAGGAAGAGCTGAAGAACGGCGGCGCTATCAACATCTACGCTACATCTTCCAAGATGCTCAAGGACAAGGAAACGTTCGAAGAGGCATTCCCCGGACTTACCGTGGAGATCATGGACCTGGACAACGACGAAGTTCTTCAGAAGTGCGTACAGGAAGCCAGAGCTAACAACGTTCTGGGCGATGTGCTTCAGGTAAAGGACGTTAACGGCGATGTGTTCTATCAGTATTACGAGGAAGGCATAATCGCTCCGTTCTATCCCAAGGACATCTGCGCCCACATCAACAAGGACCTGCTTAAGTACGGTTATCCGCTCTATGCGTCCCAGTCCTTCTGGTATTACAATACCGAAGCATTCCCGGACGGACAGCCCATCAACAGCTGGTGGCAGCTGATCGAAAAGGATGACGCAGGCAATCAGAAGTACAGACTCTTTACCAAGGAGATCGGTTCCGAGACCGCATACCTCTCCATCTTCGCAAGCTTCATAGCCAACGCGGACAAGATGGCTGCGGACTACAAGGCAGTATACGGCAAGGATCTTGAGTACACCTACGATGCAAGCAAGTTCAATTTCGCGGTTCCCGAGAAGAACGCAGGCGTTGAGTACCTGTGGAGATTCTCCCAGATGAAGATAACGTTCATCGGCGACGGCGACGAGCTGGTAGCTGCGGTCAACAACTCCACCAAGGACGACCCGGCATTCGCTCTTGCTTCCGCAGGAAAGATCACCAACCGCGATGATTCCGGATACAAGATCGCATGGATAGTCCTCAATCCGTACAACGGACTGCAGAACCTTGAGTACATGTATCTTGTAAACAACTGCAAGCATCCGGCCGGCGCACGTCTGTTCATCAGATTCGTCACCGGCGGTGCGGACGGCAACAGCGGCGGATTCAAGCCCTTCCAGAAGGAAGGAAACTGGCCCGTACGTGACGACGTAAAGGACAAGAAGAACGACATGACTCTTAAGGAGCTCAACGCTCTGGAGCCGGATCTGAAGGCCATCTACGATCTGTTCCTGGATGCTCAGGACATGTGGAACTACTGGCTCAGCCAGAACCCGAACATAGCTAGATAATAGCTGTCTGGCGCTTTACAATTGCCGCGGGGCGGACGTTTGACCGCCCGCCTCGCGGTGCCGTATGAAAAGGAAAGGTATGGCAAGACCCGAAGACGGACTGGACTCTTTCGAGAGGGAGAGAAGGCAGCAGGAGAAAAAGCAGAAGAGTGAAGCGAGAAGTAAAAAGTTCTGGAGCACTTTCCTGTTCACGGAGAACGGAAAGCCCAAGAGCGGTTTTCTGATCTACACTTTCTGCCTTGCCATACTGTTCTTCGCCATACAGTACGCGTCGTTCTACTTCATCGTCGACTGGCTGCATCCGGTAACGGACGGCTGGCCGCTGGTCCTGGGCAACCTGACAGGATCGATAATATGCAGTCTTCCGGCGCTTCTGATCGGATGGCTGCTGCACAGATGGTTCTCAGACAAACGCCTTATGCTTGGCACATACATATGGCTGGCGCTGCTCGCGGCCGCTTCTGTCATAACCATGGCGTTCATGCTTAAGGGCACGGGGTCCATGCCCGAATTCATTACATTCTTCTGCTGGTTCGCCATCATTCCTCTGGTCCTCGGTCTGATAGTTTTCTACCGTCTTTACAAGAGGGATCACAGGCCGAAGACGCCGAAGGAAGAAGAACCGGAATACAAAAAATACATCCGTCGCGGATGAGAGGAGTTTCAGATGATAAGTGCTGTAATGTTCGATATGGGCGGCACGCTCGAGGATATCTTCGTAGACAGCGGGTCGGAATGGGCGGCCATCGACAAGCTCGATGAGATGCTTAAAGAGGCCGGTCTTGATACCGGTGTGGACCGGAAGGAACTGAAACGCCGCGTCGACGACGGATGGAAGGAATACAGCGCGTTCCGCGACGCGTCAGATGTGGAGCTTAAACCTGTCCCGATCTGGCGCGACTACGCTCTCAAAAGCTTCGGATTCCCGCGCGAAGTGCTGGAGCCGCTGTGCGAGCCGATAGCGCACATGTGGGAAGTTACCCACTATCACCGCGCCCTGCGTCCGCGTGTTGCGGACATGCTGCAGGGCCTTAAGGACATTGGGTTAAAGCTGGGCATCATAAGCAATACCGCTGCGATGTATCAGGTGTTCGACAGCCTGAAGGAGTACGGAATAAGAGATTATTTCGCGGATGTTACTCTTTCATCCGTCACAGGACTCAGAAAGCCTCTGCCGGACATTTTCTATGTCTCGACCCACCAGCTTCAGGTAGATCCCAAAGACTGCGTGTACGTTGGCGATACGATCTCCAGAGACATAATCGGATCCAAGCGCGCCGGTTTCGCCTGCGCGATACAGATAGGATCCAAACTGACCCGCGAGAAGGACTGCGGAGTAGTCCGCGAGTTCGAGCCGGATCATCTTATCAGTGACATTTACGATGTATACCCAATAGTTAAGGGTATGATCGATAATAAATAAAAAAACAACGGCCTTTCGCACTGCGCGTCAGGCCGTTTATCGTACCTTGAATTATTAAAAGCGTGCTATATGCGTCTGCACGACGCTCTTTCCACGAGAGCGGGGGAGATTATCCTGTGAGAGTATCCGGACAGTTCGTTGGTGATCTTGTCCAGAAGGATGTCGACTGCCACGGAAGCGAGCAGCTTCTTGGGCTGCTCTATGGTGGTGAGGTCTATGCGGGGCAGTCCGCTGTCGCGGATGTTGTCGAAGCCAAGCAGGGAGATGTCCCCGGGGATGTCGATTCCAAGCTCTTCGGCAGCCTGCATTATGCCCAGAGCGTTGGTGTCTGTAGCCGCGAATATGGCGGTGTAGCCGCGTTCCTGCTGGAACAGCTGCATGGCTTGCTGGTAGCCGTACTTGACGCTGGTGGTCGAGAACATGTTGTTGCAGTACTGTTCTCTGATGCCCAGCTCCCTGCATGCCGCCGCGTAACCCTCGGCCCTGAGCTGATGTGTGGTGCTTCCGCGTCTGCGTCCGAAGTAGAGTATGTCGCGGTGACCGAGCCCGTACAGGTATTCCACGCCGAGCTGCGCTCCTCGGAAGTTGTCGACGGAAACGTAGCTCTCCGGCGCTTCGCGGAGGTTGTCTCCTACGAATACGGTTGGGATGCGGCTCAGGTATGGATGCAGCATTGCGTAGCTGTCGGCAAGCGCAGGAAGCAGCAATACTCCGTCCACCTGGCGTCCTATCATGAGCTCAAACTGTTCGCGTTCCTGTTCTGGATCTCCGGAGGAATTACAGAGGATTATGTTGTAGCCGCGCGCGCGTGCCTGACGGTCTATGTGGTAAGCCATCTCGGACATGAACGGATTGTTGATGCTGGGGAGGATGAGACCTAGGAGCTTGGTGCTCTTCATTACCATTGCTCTGGCAACGGTGTTGGCCGTATAGTTCATTTCCTTGCAGATCTGTATGATGCGCTCGCGTGTTGCATCGCTGATCTCCGGACTGCCGGAAAGGGCTCTGGATACAGTGGAGTAGGATACTCCGGCCGCCTTGGCTACGTCTTTTATGGTTACGCTTTTCATGATAAATACCTCGCGCCGAAAATTTTCGTACACTTTACGCAAATATTTTAAAACAAAATTTACGAAAAAGCAATATAAAACTTAAAAGTGCAGCGGTTTTTTCAGACAGGCAGCGATGAGACCGGACCATAAAGCGGAAAAACCCAATAAATACTAAGATTACAACGTTTGACAGCGTTGCCGGAAAATGATCCGCAAAGTCCCGGAAATGCATTCGGAGCAGTCTTGCGGATGATTGGATATAATAGAATTACAGTAATTTGGACTTGACCTTACGAAACAAATAGGGTAAATTATGTTTAGAGAATAACGCAAACGTTTGAGTTTATCGGAATACCGACTTAAAACACAAAGGAGAACACTAGTATGATCAAGGCTGTACTGTTCGATCTGGGCGGAACTCTCCACCGCGGCACCGTCCCGCCGGGACGCGGTCTGTGGTTCGCGGAGCGCATAACCGGCAGACTCGCGGACTACGGCATAACACTTCCGGTAAGTCCGGAGGAACTGGCCGAGGTCCTTCCCGTAAACTCCGAGGAGTATAAAGCCGTATCGGAACAGACTCTGCGTGAGTTCCCGCCCGCAGAGATATGGAGCGCGTACTACTTTAAGGGCATGGGGATCAGCGAAGAGGTCCTGGAACCGATCGCGGAAGAACTCAGTTTCCTTTACGACTACGAAAGGCCCATGGTGATGAGGCGTCCCGGTCTTAAGGAGACCATGCTGGAGCTTAAAGGGATGGGGCTTAAACTCGGCATCATAAGCAATATAATATCACGCTCCGTGGTGCCGCATTTTCTTGCGGAATACGGAATAGACGATCTTATGGACTGCGTGGTGACTTCCGCCGCAACAGGTATAAGAAAGCCATCGCCGGAGATATTCCGGATCGCGGAGCAGAAGCTGGGGCTTGGGCCCGACGAGCTCTGCTACGTGGGAGACACGATATCCCGCGATGTCCGCGGCACAAGGAACGCCGGCTGGAAGCTGATGATAAGGATAAGCGAGCCCAACACCGCCCACAGGGACAAAGGGCTGGAGAACGCAGGTTACGAACCGGACTGCAAGATCTCCGAGCTTACGGAGATACCGGAGATCATAAAAAAGGAAAACGCTCAGCAATGGAGGGAAACAAAATGACTAACACTATCGACACAGTATTCTTCGATGTAGGCGCAACTCTTCGCTATGTGGTTGAAGACCCCGAGTTCGCGGCTGCCGCGGAGCGCGACCTTATGGACCTTGTCGGAGCAAAAGAGGATCACGATGCTTTCTTTGAAAAGCTTACGGCAAACTGGAAAAAATACCGCAAGTGGGCCAAGACCTGTCTTCTGGATGTTTCCGAGATGGAGCTGTGGCTGCAGTACCTGCTTCCGGATTATCCCGCCGAGGTAGTTGCCCCCAACGCAGCCAGACTCACCCGTCTGTGGAGAGACCACGACGGCAGAAGGGTAGTGCACGAAGGTACTCTGGAGACGCTCAGAGAGCTCGTACGCCGCGGATACAAACTGGGAATAATAGCTAACACCGTTACCGAGACGGAGATCCCCGACTGGATGTGCAGGGACGGTGTCGCCGACTGCTTTAAGACGGTCATCCTGTCCTCTAAGGTAAGGCTCCGCAAGCCGGACCCTGCGATATATCTTCTGGGCGCGCGCTGCATCGGCTCCGACCCGGAGAAGTGCGCTTACGTTGGAGATAACCCCGTACGCGACGTAGAGGGCGCAAAGGATGCCGGCTTCGGCGCCATGGTGCTGTTCGAGGACGCCGGAACGGCCGACCGCGAAGGCAAAGCCCCCACGGTGCTTCCTGATTACAGGATAAAGTCCATCCCGGAGCTGCTGGACCTGTTCCCGCCGCTCAAGTGAGGTAACGAAATGGCAGAGATAAAAGGTGTGTTTTTCGATCTCGGCGGAACGCTGCGGATAGCTTACGATCTTCCGTCGCATCAGGAAAAGGCAAAGCGCAGGATGGCGGAACTGGCCGGCTATGAAGACGCCGACGCTTTCCTGGAGATGGTGGAGGAACGCTATGTTCCCTACAGGGACTGGGCGCTTCCCGGATGCTGCGAGAGCAGCGATTTCGAGCTGTGGAACAAATGGCTCCTGCCGGAGATGCCCGCGGATGAGATGGAGAAGATCTGCCACGAGCTTACCTATCAGTACAGACAGGTAAAGGGTTTCCGCTGCGTGGTGGAAGGCGGCAGAGAAGTCATAAAGGTCCTGCACGCCAGAGGCTACAAGCTCGGCATAATCTCCAACCTCATAGGTGAGACGGAGATCCAGGACTGGCTTAAGGACGACAGACTGGACGATTACTTCGACGCGCTGGTGCTATCACCGGTATGCGGCATTAGAAAGCCGGACCCAAGGGCGTATCACATGGCATGCGAGCAGCTTGGTCTTAAGCCCGAAGAGTGCGCTTCCGTTGCGGACAACCTGAACAGGGATATAACCGGAGCCATTGCAGCCGGCATAGGCGCCAACATCCTGTTCATAAGCGAGAAGAAGCTCGCAAAGAGCGTCATAACCGACGAGAACCGCCCGGACTACATAGTCCATCGTTTTGTAGACATACTTGATATTCCGATACTCGGAGGTGTCAGATGAAGAACATAGACACACTGTTCATAGACCTGGGAGATACGTTCAGGGTAATAAGAAAAGACGAGGCCTACCAGAGAGAAGCCATGGCTGTAATAGCAAACTGCCTGGGCGTGGAAGGTGATCCGGAGGAGTTCTATCACAACGTAATAGAGCCCCGCTACGACAAGTACCGCGAGTGGGCTTTGCATTTCTACTGCGAGGCGCCTGTGGACGTTCTGTGGACCAGATGGCTGGCCTATGACTTCCCGAAGGAACGCGTCCTTGAGCACGCTGCGGAGATGACCTACGCCTACAGAAAGACCAAGGGCGAGCGCGTCGTCACCGACGGAGGAATAGAGACAGTAAAGGAACTTTATAAAAGGGGCTACACGCTGGCTATCGTAAGCGATCTTGTGGGAACGGAAGAAGTAGACGAGTGGCTTGACAAGGATCAACTGAGGCCGTATTTCAAGAGCGTCCAGCAGTCGTCCGTGTGCCTTATCAGAAAGCCTCACCCCGCAATATATTATTACGCTCTGGAAGAGACCGGCTCCGATCCTGCCCGCACATGCTACGTGGGCGACAACCTCAACAGAGACATAATAGGCGCTAAAGCCGCAGGTCTGGGCATGACCATAGGAGTGCAGTACCCCGGCAAGAAGCCCCAGGAAGTCACCGAGGAAAACAAACCGGACCTGTTCATAGATCATTTCGCCAAGCTGCTGGACATATTCCCGCCGCTTAAGTAAGGAGGCATAAAAATGAGTAAGTTTCATGGAGGAGACGCGCTGGCTAAAGCCGTGGAAAGGGCATACAAGGAAGGCCAGACGGATTATTCCCTGGAGCCCATGGTCCTTGAAGATGAGGCAGGACAGCCTGTCGGAAGGATAAAGGACGGAGACAAGGTAGTCTTCTGCTGCAGGCGCGGAGAGCGCGAGATAGAGCTCACCGAGGCCTTTACAGATCCGGAGTTTAAGCACTTCCCAAGAGAGTACATGAAGGACCTTGAGTTCGTGATAATGACCATGTATCACGAAAAGCTCAAGAACCTGCCGATAGCATTCGCTCCGGAGAGGGTTCAGAAGCCTCTTGCTCAGGTGATATCCGAAGCCGGTCTTAAGCAGTTCCACTGCTCCGAGTCCGAGAAGTTCGCCCACGTGACGTTTTTCTTCAACGGCGGATACAACCAGCCGTTCCCCGGAGAGACGGATCTTTGCATTCCTTCGCCCAAGGGCATTCCGTTCGATCAGAAGCCGGAACTGAGCCTTCCGACCGTTGCGGAAAAAGTAAAAGAAGCTGCGGACGAGGGATACGGCTTCATAGTAACAAACTTCGCCAACGGCGACGTAATAGGCCACACGCAGAACACCGAAGCAAAGCTTAAGGCGGCATCGGTCATTAGTAAGTACGTGGATGAGGTAGCTCACTACGCCAAGGATAAAGGATATCTGGTGGCAGTGACTGCAGACCACGGCAACATAGAGACCCTCTACACCAAGGAAGGCAAACCCCACGGAGCACATACCACCAACCCGGTGCCGTTCGTGGTCCTGGACCCCAAGGGAAGAGACATTAAGCTGCGCGACGGAAGGCTCGGGGATATCGCTCCGACAGTTCTGAGCGTACTTGGCATAGACAAAGCCGCGGAGATGAGCGGCAGCAGCCTGATAGAGACCGAAGGCATCACCAACGAAAAGATGATGCTGATAATACTCGACGGCTGGGGATTTGGCACCGGAGACGAAGGCGACGCGATCTTCCTTGCGGACACTCCGGGCTGGGACGCCATGCTTGCAAAGTATCCTAACAGCAAGCTGAGAGCTTCCGGAGAGGACGTTGGTCTTAAGGCCGGCAAGGCGGGCAATTCCGAAGCAGGACACAACAACATAGGTGCGGGACGCATAGTTGCCCAGGACGACGTCCGTATGGACAACGCCATAAACGACGGATCCTTTAAGACCAACCCTGTCTTCATGCATGCAATAGACGGTGCGAAGAAAGACGGAAGCGCGCTGCATCTCATAGCGCTTCTTACGGAAAAGTCCAGTCACGGCTGCATAGATTATCCGCTTATGCTTGCGGAGATGGCTGAAGGCGTTGAGCACGTCTATCTGCACATCATATTCGACGGCAGAAGCACCGAGCCCGGAAGCGCTCCTGCGCTGCTCAGATCGCTGGACGAAAAGCTGGACGCCATAGGCAGAGGCGTGGTGGTAGACGGAATAGGACGCGGAATAGCCCTCGACCGCGACGGCAACTACGCAAGGATACAGAAGGCCTACGAGGAGATGGTCCTGGGCAAGGGCGCAAGATACAGAAAATAGTTACAGAGGTGTGAAATGGCTTTCATAGACAAGTTCATAGCGGGATTCAGCGGAGGCCAGATCCTGGAGATGCTGATACGCCTGATAGCGGCCGCGGTGCTTGGCGGCATAGTCGGAATAGAGCGTTCAAAGAGGTTTAAGGACGCCGGAGTGCGTACTCACAGCATGGTGGCGTGCGCGTCCGCCTTGCTTATGATGATCTCCAAATACGGGTTCCTGGACCTTATAAACCAGCAGGGACCGCATACCTGGAACACGGACCCCGCGCGTATAGCGGCGGGCATCGTTACCGGTGTCAGCTTTCTGGGCGCCGGTATAATCTACAGGGATCATCAGCAGCATTCGCTTAAAGGCCTTACTACGGCTGCAGGTGTATGGTGCGTTGCCGGCATAGGCATGGCTACCGGCGCAGGGATGTATTTCCTTGCGGTGTTCGCCACGTTGTTCATAGTGCTTCTGCAGTTCATAATGCACCGTTTCCCCATAGGCAACGACAAGTACAGCGGCGCCAGACTGGAGATAGTTCTGGACGACGATCCTTCAGCTGTAGACAGGCTCTCCGTGCTGCTTAAGAAGTGGGACATGGTCATGGAGGATTCCGACGTCGAACGATGCGACGGCAAACTCAAATATACGCTGGATGTAAAGATGCATTCCAAGGCCCTTCAGGACGAGATCAATAAATGCATTGCGGAATATCCCGAGATACGCTCATTCAAGCTCAGAGACTGAAACGACATGAAAAAATACGATCTTCTGATAATCGGTCCCGCTACCAGGGACGTGAACATAGACTACACAGGCGCTGAGGACAGAAACGCGGGCGGAGCGGTAACGTACTGCACTCCGGCCGCGAAGGCCACCGGAGCCAGGGTGTTCTCCGCAGTAAAGATAGCACCCGAAGATGCCGACATAATGGACCTTATAGACCTGCCTGCAGGGAGCAAGGCCCTTATACCTTCGGAAAAGACCACGCTCATGAGGAACGAGTACTTTACCGCGGACAGGGAACGCAGAAATTCATCCTGCGCCGCGCAGTCGGGCCCTGTTCTGCCGGATGAAGTGCCCGGAATAGACTTTAAGTTATGCCATCTCGCAGGGCTTCTCTACGGAGATTTTCCCGGAGAGCTTATAGAGTTCCTTGCCGGAAAGGGCAAGGTAGCCGCTGACGCGCAGGGATTCCTGCGCTGCAACGAAAACGGCAGGCTGGTCTTCCGTGATTGGCCGGATAAGCTGAAGTATCTTCCTTATCTGGCCTTTCTAAAGACCGACGCTGCCGAAGCCGAGATCCTTACGGGGCTTTCGGACCGCGAAGCTGCGGCAAGGCAGCTGTATGCCTGGGGCGCAAAGGAAGTGATGGTGTCTCACAATACGGAGATGCTGGTGTTCGACGGGGAAAAGACATATACCTGCCCGGTGAAGGCAAGGAACCTTTCCGGCAGGACCGGACGCGGCGACACCACCGCCGGAGCGTACCTGGGAATGCGGGTGCAGGGCAGGAGCGTGGAAGAGTCGCTCCTCTACGCCACGGCCTGCGTATCCCTTAAGATGGAGACGCCGGGCGTGTTCAGGGGCAGCAGAGAGGACGTTGAAGCTTACATCCGCGTGTTCTATTGATCGATCGTATCGTTGGGAAGGCACAGACCATGAGACTGGAAAAATCCTGTGGGGCAGTAATCTATAAGGTGGAAGACGGACGTCTGCTGTTTCTTATCGAGCACACCAGATCCGGTCATACTTCTATACCCAAGGGCCATGTGGAGGGCAGCGAGACCGAACTTGAGACTGCAGCCAGGGAGATAAAAGAAGAGACCAATCTGGATGTAAAGATAGACAGCGGATTCAGGAAAACTGTCCACTACTTAACGAAAAAGGGCGAAGATAAGGAAGTGGTGTTCTTTGCAGCAGTACCGCTGTCTGAAGACCTTGTACCACAGGAAAAGGAAATTAAGAGTCTGGAGTGGATGACGTTCGAAGACGCATACGACGCCCTGGACCATCCGCCTCACAGAACGGCTCTCAGGGATGCTTACGAGTACATTACGGGAAACATGCAAATTTAGTATCTATCGGACCTCCTTCAATTAATAATATACGCTTAAAGGACCGGTTCATCTGAAAACGGATGATCCGGTCCTTTATTCCGGATGCGTTTATGCGATGTGACAAGTAAAATTGTTAAAACTTGTCACATTTTTGTATGGAGAAGAGCGCCGATATTTGTTAAAATAAATTGGTTATAAACATCTGGCGGAGGGCCCCGCGTGAAGGCCCCCGCAGAAAGGAGATTTAATAGTGGATTATACTAAGTATGTGCTAAAGGATGCGGAAAAGCTCAACGCTCTGCTGGAAGGCAAGGACAACCTTTTCATCGTATCCTGCAACAAGTGCTTTAAGGAATTCCAGACCTTAGAGGAACCGGAACTCAAGGAGGTTAAAGAACTTGCTCTGGCACAGGGTAAAAATGTCACGGGAACGCTGTCCGTGGACTTCCTCTGCAACAGCATCCAGACAAAGCAGAAACTGGACGGAAAGATCCCCGAAGGAACGGAGAACATCATCGTCATTTCCTGCGGTCTGGGCGTGCAGACCATAGCCGAACTGGAGGGCCTCAACGTCTTTACGGCTACCGACTCCCTCAACTACATCGGCTTCCATGGCATGGCTCTTACCAAGAAGACCTGCGACGCCTGCAACCAGTGCTATCTTAACATCACCGGAGGTATCTGCCCCATCACCGACTGCACCAAGAGCCTGATCAACGGCCAGTGCGGCGGCGCCAAGAACGGCAAGTGCGAGATCGACCCCGCCAAGGACTGCGCGTGGGAGAAGATCTACAGGCGTCTGGAGAAGCAGGGCCGCAATCCGGAATTCGTAAAGCAGCCCATCCAGCTGCGTGACTATTCCAAGGTCAACTTCCAGGTGGTGCACGACTACGTCAACAGCGTAAGAGACAAGCGCCTCGACGGCTACTACGGCGGTATCCATCCTCTTGAGAAGAAGGAACTTACGGAGCACATGGCTCCCGTTCCGTTCCCGGCTCCCGCGGAGGTAGTCATCCCGATGTCCCAGCACCTCGGAAAGCCGGCCAACCCCATCGTCAAGGTAGGCGACTACGTTAAGGTAGGCCAGAAGATAGGCGAGCTTGCGGGCTTCATAAGCTGCAACATCCACTCCAGCGTAAGCGGTACCGTTACCGCCGTGGAGGACCGTCCCGGAAGCAGAGGCCCCGTCCTCTCCGTAGTCATCAGGAACGATTTCAAGGACGTTATCGACGAGTCCGTAAAGCCGGCCAAGCCGCTTGAAGAGCTCACCAAGGAAGAGATCGTTGAGATCGTGAAGGAGAAGGGCATCGCCGGAATGGGCGGCGCCACATTCCCCACCTACGTAAAGCTGATGCCGGGCAAGCCGATAGACTACGTACTCATCAACGGATCCGAGTGCGAACCGCTGATCACCGTGGACCACAGAGCTCTGCTGGCATACGCGGACGATGTCATCTTCGGCCTTAAGGCCATAATGAAGGCCGTGGACGCTCCCAAGGGCATCATAGTCGTGGAAGACAACAAGCCGGACGCCATAGCTAACCTTGTGGAAAAGCTCGAGGGCGTAGAAAACATAGAAGTTCTGCAGGCAAGGACCAAGTATCCGCAGGGCGCTGAAAAGATGCTCATCAAGCGCGCCACAGGACGTAAGGTGCCCAGCGGCGGACTTCCGGCGGACGTAGGCGTTGTGGTAAGCAACGTTGGTTCCGCCAAGGCCATAGCCGACGCCATCAAGACAGGCATGCCGCTCGTGGAAAGACTGGTAACGGTCTCCGGCGAGAAGATCGCTCACCCGGGCAACTACCTCGTAAAGATCGGTACGGATGTCGAGGAAGTCATCGACTACTGCGGCGGAATCACCGGCGACAACGTAACAGTCAAGATGGGCGGACCGATGATGGGCGTAGTCCTCAAGGAGCTCGGAGTTCCCGTCAACAAGGGCACCAACGGCATAATCGCTCTGGAGACGGATCACACCGTACCGCAGGAATGCATCAAGTGCGGACGCTGCGTGGACGTGTGCCCGATGGAGCTCAGGCCGCTGCTGTTCTACAAGAACTCGGAGAACCCGGACGGCCAGACCTACAAGGATCTGAACGTCATGGACTGCATGGAGTGCGGATGCTGCGAATTCATCTGCTCCTCCAAGATAAAGCTTCTGGACTGCATAAGAGCAGGAAAATCGGCAGTAAGGGGGATGAAGTAAAATGCTTATAACTAATCTTAAAGACAAAGAAGCCCTCGCTCCGCTGCTCGAAGGTAAAAAGGTATTCGTCATCAACTGCTACGGCTGCAAGGAAGTAAGCTTCCCCGAGGCCGCGGCCAACGAGTATCAGGCAGAGCTTAAGGAAAAAGGAATGCTCACAGGCATCATGACCACCGACTACATCTGCAACCCCGACAACCTCGAGGAGCGCATCAAGTGGTTCGGCAAGGGCATCGAAGAGGCGGACGCCATACTGGTGTTCTCCTGCGGCGTAGGCGTACAGACAGTAGCCGAGCGCTTCGAGGACAAGCCCGTATACGCAGCCTGCGATACCCTGCGCCTGCCGGGATTCCAGGGCGTAACGCCGCTCACCGTCGACTGCGGTCAGTGC